>JABSPG010000526.1 GCA_013214445.1 Ekhidna sp.
GGTTTCACCTTCGGAAGGTAAGGCGAACAGGCGTTTCATTGGTCCTGCCGTCTGCGTTACATGTGTGAAGTCAGGAAAGTCGTTTCTCAGCGCAGCAGCCAATGGGTAGGCAGTAGTATTCCAGTGGAGCTCACTATCCCCGCGATTGATGGTCTGCACCACACGATAGGTTTGGTCAGCTTGCTCATGGTAGCTATCAAAGCTGGTTTCATACCGATAAAAAATCAGTGTCACAAGACAGACTGCAACGCCGGTTGAAAGTCCCAGAATATTGATTGCGGAGAAAGACTTGTGCTTTAAGATGCTTCTCCATCCAGATTTGAAATTGTGTTTGAACATGCCGTAGTAGTTTAGTTTTCCGCCATGGGCGTCTTTTATAATTGATGGTCTGAATAGCTTGAGCACTTCTAAGGTGAAAAGCACTTTCGCCAGTTTAATTCCCTTATTCCTGACATTATACTCGTATAATTCAATAAGGTCTCCTTCCACATATTGCGCAAGATCCGGATCGCAGAACCAGCGAAAAAATCGCATTAAGAGCCGTGGAGGAGAGGAGTTCATGGTTTCTTAAGAAATACTTTTCCTTGAATCTTTATAGCTGCGTTTCCTAGTACGTCCTTACTCATCCTTCAGAACTTCGGCTGGATTCGCTTTTGCCACTTTCAGAGATCTAAAGCTGATGGTCAGTACCGTGATCAGCATGGTGACTAAACTGGCAAAAAGAAAGACCCACCAATGCAAAGGCGTCCGATACTCGTAGTTGTCTAGCCAAAGCTGCGATCCATACAGTGCCACTGGGACGGCTATTAGGCAGGATATCCCCACGAGGATGACAAACTCGGAAGAGAGTAATCGCCACAGTGTGAAAATGGGTGCGCCTAAGACCTTACGGATACTGATTTCTTTGCTGCGCTGTTCAACCATGAAAGAGGCCAGTCCAAACAGACCTAGGCAACTGATCAAAATAGCGAGTACTGCACAGACCTGACAAATGCTGGCAATGCGGTTGATTTCATTAAATTTTTTGTTGTGGACATCACTGACGAAGTTGAAATCAAAAGGGGTATTGGGTATGGTTGATTCAAAGATGCTTTCTACTTCTGAAATGGCTGTTAGCGTAGGTACTTCTGGATTCAGCTTCACTAACATGAAGTTGATCAGATCCCCAGAGTTGATGACATATACAGCAGGTTCTATTTTGGTAAATGGTGACTCTACTAGGAGATCTTTTACCACACCAATGATGTGAAAATCTTTGAACCAACTGATTTTTTTGTTGATGGGATCTTCTAGCTGCATGTAGGTCATTGCAGCTTCATTGATGATCATAGCAGAAGAATCTGATGCAAGGGCGTCAGTAAAATCTCTCCCTTGTACGATTTCCCAATTGATGGTCTTACCATAAGAGTGATTTATGTGAAAAGTACAAAATCTGGGACTGATGTTTTGATCCATTCCCTCCCAGCTTATATCATCACGGATATTCCATGTCTCGGTTAGAGGAGCGGATGATGCTGTAAAATTGATAGCAACACCTGATTTTAGCAATTCATTTTTGAATACCTCGCTCTTGCTGTAGTGTGCTGGTGAGGTCATTTCTATAGAGATGGTTCCATCATTGTCATAACCAAGGGGGCGGCTGGTGGCATGCTTGATTTGTTGGCTGATGATGGTGGTGCCAATGATCAAAGTCACCGAGACGGTAAATTGAAAGATGACCAATATTTTTCTGAACATTACAGCCGAAAGAGCACTTTGGAATGTTCCTTTCAAGGCTTGGATTGCATTGAATGAGGACAGATACATGGCCGGATAACTTCCTGAAATCAATCCAGTGACGATGGCAAAACCAAAACCAGATGCCCAATAGCTGAAGGATGCAAATGGAATTTCGATCTGCTTATCACTCAAGTAGTTGAAATAGGGAAGGGCTAAGAAAGCAATAAGGCTTGCTATAAGAAAAGCAATAAAAGCAATCAGCATAGATTCAGTTAAGAATTGAAATGCCAGCTGTCCCCGACCTGTTCCGATGGCCTTTCTAATACCCACCTCTTTGGCTCTTTTGATGGATTGAGCGGTACTCAAATTCATGAAATTGACGCATGCAAGTAGTAAAATAAAACCTCCAATGATGCCAAACCACCAGACATATCGGATAGCTCCTCCTTGTTGCACACCATTTTCCCAGCTGGATCGAAGGTGCCAATCTTTCATGGGGTGTAAGAATACTTTAGAGTCATAGATCCGCTGCTCTGGTGGTGTATTATTGAATTTGACTCTTTTGATCTTTTCGCTCACGACATCCATTTCAGCATGCTCACCAATGAGCGCAAATAGTTGGTAGGAATTGTCGTCCCAGGCCGTTTGGTCGATCCAATCCATGATGGCTACATAAAAGTCCCAATTACCGATAAATTGAACGCGATGGAAGCTACTTTTCTCCGAAATGTCTTTGAAGACCCCAGCCACATTTAGGTCCACCTCACCATGAACCGTAATGGTCTTTCCAGTAGGCTCATGTTCTCCGAAAAGTGCTTTGGCGGTCGATTGTGAAATGAGAATGGAAGTCTCCTGCGTCAGTTCCTTTCTATCTCCGCTTATCATTTCCAGAGACATCAGGTCTGGAGCCCGATCCCCCATGAACCCTCCTCTAACAACTATGGCTTTATTGTCTTTGGAGAGGTTGTAGTCTCCAAACCACGTCGCGGGAATGATTGCTTCAAAATCATCTCCGTACTCTTTTTCAAGTGCGACATGTAATGGAAAAGGTATCGCTTTCGCCGTAATGACTTCTTCATTTACCGTCTGCTTTTGCATCACTCGTGCAGCTTGAGATAGGTAGTCGTTTCTTACGTCGTAGGTAAGTTCATCCTGTATCCAAAGACTGATCAGAATAACAATACTTAGACCCAGAACAAGGCCTCCAATGTTTATGAATGCATAGGACTTCCTACGCCATAAATTTCTGTAACTGATTTTCAGATTGTGCTTAAACATGCCGTAATAATTGAGTTTTTTAGTTCCTTCAAAATTTTTGATAATGGATGGCCTGAGAAGTTTAATAATCTCCAAAAAGACAATCCAGTCTGCTTTCCATCTAGCCTTAGTCCTTTTACTATGATGGTAAAGCTCGATCAAGTCTCCTTCCACATACGTGACAAGTTCTGGGTCGCAGAACCAGCGAAAAAATCGCATCATCACTTTTGATGGCATGGAATCTTTCATTATCTACACGATCTTCAGATCAAGTGCCACTTTGGGTATCTCGTTGTACA
>JABSPG010000527.1 GCA_013214445.1 Ekhidna sp.
ACTTGGCTACTCATGGAAAGTACTACGGAAGCGAGGGAACGGCAGATATTGACAAGTTTTCATTGGACAAACAGATAAAGTTTGATGAGAACCCGCTCCTGAGAAGTCACATATACCTTTCGGGGAGCAACAATGCGCTTAGTGGTAAACATTACCACGGAGAGGATGGTATCCTCACAGGAGAGGAAGCCTCCCATTTAGACTTGGCTCAAACTCAGCTAGTGGTGCTATCAGCCTGTGAGTCAGGGTTGGGGCAGGCCTTTACTGGAGAAGGTGTTTTTGGCCTGCAAAGAGCTTTTCTACAGGCGGGAGCCAAAAACATGATCATTACCCTGTGGGAGGTTAGCGATTTTGCAACACAAGAGTTTATGCGCCATTTCTATGAAAATTGGCTAGAGCAAGGAATGACTATACGAAATTCGTTCCTCGCTGCGAGAAGCCAACTGAGACAAAAGCGAACCATTCCCAAATATTGGGCACCCTTTATCTTAATTGGGCAGTAGAAAGGGATAAACACCTTTCTTATCTCTATAAAGATCCATCCAATTTGCTTTTTTCCCCTTTGCTTCCTTGTAGGCGATGTTGAAGGCTTCTTTGTGTGAAGTTTTAAAACAATCGTCTACATGTCCAGGGTAAAAATTGCAATGTTCTCAGTTTATTCAGCGGTATTGGCTTTGCTAGTCATCTTCTTCCTTTCTTCTTGTGAAAGTGAGATTCCAGAGATTGAATTTGTAAAAGTGACAGGCAAAGTGCAGGAGATAAGCTCCACTCAGCCGATCCCAGGTGTCAATGTCTCGATTGTGGATCAGGAAGATATAGATGCGCAGATTAGTGGGAACGACGGGTCTTTTACTTTCGATGGCCTAAGGCTGGATGATGGCACTTATGCGCTGGAAACCACCAGCGATGATTACATAGATGAGCGAGTCGTTTTTACCATCGATAATGGTAAACTGCTAGATACCATCGTTGTGAGTTTGATCGCTTCAGAAGTGCTCGATTTTGATCAACAGATTTTAGATTTTGGATCAGGAATTGAAGAAATTGACCTTCGGATATCAAATACAAGCTCTTCTACGCAATCAGTTTCGATTTCCTCTGAGGCAGATTGGCTTAGTTCGTCAGATAGTGAGACAGTGATTGGCTCAGGAGGCAATGAAACCATCACTTTCACTGTAGATAGAGAAGATGCTGATGTAGGGTCCTTTGAAGAGTCTGTGATCTTTGAGGTGGAGGGACGCCCAAGTCAGAGTATCACCGTGAAGATGCAAAAGTTGGATCCTAATTCTGGAATACTTACCCTCAATACCACCAATCTTGATTTTGGCAAAGCTTCGGAAAATCAGCCAATTACTGTAAGCAACACAGGTCAGAGCACGCTCAATTGGACAGCCTCCTCAGCGGATACTTGGTATCCATTGCTAGCACCAGCGGGGCTATCGAACCCGGAAGCGATTTTGTGTTGGATGTCTCGGTTGATAGGGAGAGTTTACAAACAGGTGATTATGAATCGACCATCAGTTTTGCCGGTGATGGAGGTACAGCCACGCTCACAGTAACGATGGAAGTAGACAACAGCATTGGCTTGCTCAATCTCAGTACCTCTTCACTGGATTTTGGGCAAGACAATGAAAGCAGCCAAGTAACGCTTACCAATGAAGGAACCAGTGCTTTGGACTGGAGCGCCACTGTTAACGATAGTTGGATAAGTTTGGATGCCGCCTCAGGTTCATTGGACGTAGGTGCCAATACTACGCTTACGGTAACGGTTGATCGCACAAATTTGGATGCAGGCACCTTTGAAGGTACCGTCGATTTCGCCTCTAACGGAGAAACGACCACTTTACTAGTAAACGTGGAAGTGAAAGGTGGTGAACTGTCTATTTCAGAAACGAATCTCAGTCTTGGTGTATCAGACCCTAACCGCACCATCACATTTGAAAACGTAGGTGTCCGCTCACTATCATGGACTTCAGAAGAAAACACCTCCTGGCTAAACATGGCGCCCAAGGAAGGCACCATTGAAGTAGGTGCTACCGCCACTATTCTCATAGAGGTAGACAGAACTGGACTTGGTCTGGGTGATTACAGTGGAGACATTACAGTCACCTCAGAGGGACAGACCTTTACCATCTCAGTGAGCATGACAGTAGCTCAGGATACCGATGGCGATGGCGTACCGGACGAAATAGATGCAGATGTAGACGGGGACGGACTGATGGAAATCTATACCATCAATGACCTCAACGAGGTACGAAATGACCTAGATGCCTCCGGTGATGGCAAGCAAGGGGCTCCTGCAGGTGGCTTTACGGGGTACGAGTTGATGAATGACCTGGACTTTGACAGTGACGCCTCTTACAGCGATCTGAGCTTGAAACCTGATGTGACTGCAGGGTCTGGTTGGGAGCCGATTGGAGCTAATTCTTCAAGTAATAGATTTAACACTGTTTTTGAAGGAAACGGATTCACGATTTCTAATCTATTCATAAACAGAACAACCTCATTTAATGGAATCTTTGGATATGTGGATTTCTTAGGGGAACTACGTAACATTTCAATTGAAATTAGATTTCTATCAGGAGATGATTTCTCCGCAGCTCTTGCTGGGTTTAGCGTGGCTGATATCATTAATTGTTCTGCTCAAGGGACTGTACAATCTCCATCGGGAGGTTCCGTTGGGCTTTTGGTAGGTCGATTCGGCGCTGGGTCACTTGCCAATTGCTTTGCAATTGGAGAAATCGCAGGAAACCCCTTTAATGCCGGGGGTCTAATTGGTTCAATAGGTTTTTCTTCAAATGATGCATGGTTTATTGAAAATAGCTACGCCGATGTGATAGTTTCAGGAAGTTCTAATGTAGGTGGATTAGTTGGTGGAACATACTGGGGTTCTAGTGAAAGCTTTATCAGAAATTCTTATGCTAGTGGAAATATATCAGCTACAAGCAATTCAGTCGGTGGACTTATTGGAGTTTTAAACTATGGATCAATTACGAATTGTTATTCATCGGGTGATGTTGTATCCTCCAGTTTTTATATAGGAGGATTTGTTGGAAATAATTCTAGATCAATAACAAGTTGTTATTCCTTGGGGACAGTACAAGGATCAAGTAATATAGGAGGTTTTTCAGGTAGAGGAGCAACCAACATAACTCAGGATAATTATTGGGACACCCAAACTAGCGGTATAGATACTTCTGCTGGCGGCACTGGCCAGACTACCTCCCAGCTGCAAGGTCCTACTAGTAATACGGGCATCTACATTACC
>JABSPG010000528.1 GCA_013214445.1 Ekhidna sp.
CGGTACCATCAGACTTTATCTCAAGGATGGTACTGAGGTGGAAGTAAGTCGAAGACAGACATCAAGATTCAAGGATTTGATGAGCTTTTAAGTAATTCCTGCAGTTTTCTCAATGCTTCTTGATTGCTTTCAATATTGATGTTTTCTATCAAGTGTTGTTTTTCTTTGGTAGTAAGATGCCAGCTCAGTGAAGCTCTTTCGTTTTCTGAAGCATTGTTCTTTTCACTATGAGAATTGTAGGCAACTTCAATGACATCAATTTCACCAGGAAACCACTTTTGCATTTGTCCCAATTGAATGTCGTTACTAATATCTTGCATGTGCGTCATGTTGTTATACACACTTGCTATGGGGTAGGTCAATCGGTCAATCATTGAAGGATTTGATCTTTCTTCTATTGGTGCATCAGGCAGTGTGTCTCTGATTACGATGAGCACGATTCCGTCTGTGTTTGTAGCGATCCAATCTTTGAATACGCTGATGAATCTTATGGCATCTGTAATCCCGAAATTATCTGATATTCCCGCATCCATGATTTCCACTCGTGGATAGGCAGGTAAACTGATATTTGGTGTAATATATGGGAACGACGCTGACATTCGCAGTGCTGTTAGAAAACTTAGGTTGTAAGACTCATTCGCCTCAAAGAAGCGTTGAAAATCGACCCCTCTTATTCTTGGATAATTGAATTCAGACTCTGAATGAGAAACCCCCATAAAGGAAACTGGTTGTGATGATATGTATAATTTTCTACCGTCGTTACCAATTGTCGGTGACAGTATAAGGGTGGGTATCTCAGCGTTTTCTTCTTCCTCTTGGTAAGTGTTAATGGGTTTGTCTAGTACGTTTCCAAGATTCTTGTTGAGATTCTGTTCGAAGATGAAACCGCGATCTATGCTGTAAGTATGTCCAGCATATTGATGGGTTCTTAGCTTGAAGAAGAGATCGTTGACGAGCAGTCCAAAAATGACAGGATTTAAGTTGTCTTTTCCTATTCGATTTAGAAGTTCTTGTTTTTCAGCGCCGAAGGCAACTTTTGGGTTTCGTCGATAAATTTCACGATAAAATGCAGCGCCAATAAATCCTCCAGATGCTCCAGTCATAAGAAAGGTCTGATCCATCAAGCTGCCATTTAGGGCACTGTCTATTCTCAAAAGTGAGTTAACGGTCCACAGTGCTGCTCTTTGTCCACCGCCGCTGACACACAAGAAAACCATTTTTTGATTTGAACTGTCAGTCTGCTTTGCTTTCCAGTTTTCCAGCGTTTTAAGCATTTGCAGTTTATCTTTTTCATACTGCGCTCTAGAGTGTGTTCTTCTCAGGTTCTCAATGGAATAGTTGGTAAGAATGGTGTCATAGTTAAGTCCAGCAGCTTGATTTGCTCCTTTTCCAATACCCAGTTTTGCTCCGGCATTTACTAAAACAAAAATGACTAAAGCTAAAGCTAGGCCCCAGCCTTTGAACCAATAGCTGATGGCTCCAACCAACATTACTGCAATGGCGAACATGAGCAGAGAACTAGCTCCAGCGGGGATTTGCAAGAATTCTACTTCCATAAAAAATCCAAGAAGTAGAATAATGCCAATAATGCCAAGTTCGAATATGACAGAGTTAAAGTGATTTTGATCGAAGACTTTCAGGATAGCTTCTTTGTTTCGAAAATCAGCGATATGCTGAGTGGTTCTTACACGCAGTTTTAGGTCTAAATAGTTCTTTACATTGAATTTGTCAGCCTTATTCTCTTGCACCCTGTTCATTACCCTATCTCTGCTAAGCAGGGTTTTCTTTAGGCTCTTGTCTACCTTATCGGTTACAAACTTGAAAATATCTTTATTGGTAAAGCGGAAGTATAGCACCATGATCAAATTCATGGAGATGATTCCTGCAAGAATGCCAAGGGTAAACAGGAGTATATCCGTTGGCTTGGCAAGTCCGTTGTTGGTTTGAAATCGAATAACTGAGGCGATATAACTCGTTAGAATAATGAGGGGAATCAGACTGTTGTTGATGGAAAATTTTGTAAATGGTCGCTGGAGGACGCCAACAAACCTAAATCGGTGTGCGTCCAGTATATAAGTGGTGATATGCCAAGCAACAATTAGGTTTCCAAACGAAATTCCAACAATATAGAAGCTCCAAAAACTTACTTTGCCTAAGTACTCAGGATCCAGGAATAGATAGTGAATTCCATATACCTTCCCTAAACCCCCAGAGAAGGCAGCAACGAAAGTGATCCAGACGGCAATCAGGGCCAAGTTATTCTTGAAATGATGAAAGACTAGCTGCATAGCTAGCGAATGAATAACCTGATCAAGTGATTTTTTTAGTCGGAACATATTTTCATTTATCGAAGGAATTAGACTAAGACGCAGATAGAGTTAAGTGTTTCATCGAAACTGCTTCAATTTACCGAATATACTGCCTATCTTCATATTGTTAAATCATCACTAATCCACTTTGCAAAGCATCACTAAGCCCTGCCTCGGCAGGGTTTTTTATTTTCTACCCTTCTAGTGCGAAATTGAGGTCCTCGATCAGATCATCTACATCTTCAATCCCTACACTTAATCTTATCAGAGAATCTGTGAGTCCGCTGGCAATGCGCTGCTCTCTTGGAATACTGGCATGCGTCATTGCTGCAGGGTGACCAACCAAAGATTCTACTCCTCCCAGAGATTCAGCTAGGCTAAAAAGCCTGAATCTGTTGAGTGTTTTTTGGGCTCTTTCAAGTGTATCTTCTTTTTGAATGAAAGAAATCATGCCTCCAAATCCTTTCATTTGTCTAGCTGCCACCTCATGGTTGGGATGGTCGGAAAATCCGGGCCAGAATACCTTTGACACACTTTTGTGATTTCTTAAATGAATGGCAATAGTTTCGCCGTTCTCGCAATGCCTTTGCATCCGTAGATGCAGTGTTTTAATTCCCCTCAGCGTAAGGAAACAATCTTGTGGGCCAGGAATGGCTCCTGCCGAGTTTTGAATAAAACCCAGCTGTTCATCAAGTACTTTGGAATTAGTTCCAAGAAATCCCATAATCACATCCGAGTGCCCAGCAATATATTTGGTTACGGAGTGCATGACAATATCAGCTCCAAGGTCAAGCGGGTTTTGAAGAAAAGGAGAGGCAAAGGTGTTGTCGACTGCTACTTTTATCTTATTTTTCTTTGCGATTTCGCAGATAGCATGAATGTCAATGATGCTCATCATTGGGTTTGTGGGAGTTTCGATCCATATGAGCTTAGTGGAGGAGGTTATTGCG
>JABSPG010000529.1 GCA_013214445.1 Ekhidna sp.
AGCAACATTCTGTTGCCGTTTTATCTCATAGTTGTCTTTTGCCTGGTTGAGAGCTCTCTTAGCCTTTTCCAGCTCTATTTCAGCTTTTTGGATGGTGGCAGGTGGCTCAAATTGGGATTGGTCGAGTGTCAGTTGTCGCTCCCGAACTGCATAGTCGAGGTTAATTAGTTCATCTCTTGCTTGACGCATGGTTAAGGCTGTATCCAATTTGGTTTGTGTGTATTGGGACATGGATGCATCAACTTCCAATTGGGCATCCTTGATTTTGCCGGTAAGTTCTGATGGATCAAGTCTAGCCACGTATTGGCCTTTCTTTACTTCAGTACCTTCATCAATGATGTCTTGTATGGTCAGGTTCCAGATTCGGTAATTTCGAATGCCCTGAGGACCTTTGATCGGAACGGAGTTTTTTGCCTCTAGCGTTCCCGAAGTTGTAATGTCTACTACAAATTCTCCGCGGGAAACTTCGATCACAACTTCGGCTTCTGCGTCATTGGAGCTCCCGGAGAATACAAGGACTAAAATTGCCAGAAGAGCTACTCCTCCGATTAAAAAGATTTTACTGTTTTTCTTCATATACTTTTTGCCTAGGTAGTCTAATTACTTTTTGTTATCCCAATGGTTACTCCGTGCCTAACCAAATTGACATAATGCTCTTTTGCTCTTCTGATGGATCTTCCATTAAGCTGAGCGCATGGTTCTGAGAGGATCGTACCTCTTTAGCTTTAGCTTTTAATTTCACCTCTTTATCCTTTCCTGCAACTTTTCTTCGAACAAGCACGGTTATTTTATCACCGGCTTCCGTCTCCTCATAAAAGGATTGTATTGTTGAAGAAAAAGTTTCGAGACTAATCGGGTTTTTGTTCCATGATAGAATGACATCTCCCTTTTTGAAGGCCAAGTCTTTCCCGAAATCATTCATTTCTTCGATCCCGGCCACAAAGATTTCATCATCCTCGTTAAGGGACGGAGTGAATTTTCCTGCCGTTATTACGAGCTCACTACTTTCAGCAACATAGCTGATCCCAGCCCAGCCCAAGATATCAGTGTATGGTAGTCGTTCTGTTCCTCCTACATGGTTTCTTAGATACATCCCAACTTCTTTGCTAGTCAGTGCTTCGATTTCGTCAAATAGCTCTTCGTCTTTGAATGCTTTGTTTGGACCGTATTTTTTGGAAAGCTCCCTTAGCAGTTTTTGTAGATCCATTTTGCCTTGAGTGGACTTGATAATGGTTAGATCCAGGCACCAGGCAATCAAAGCACCACCTGCATATACGTCTCCATACTTTCTTTCATTTCTTGGTTCTAAGATGTTTTCGCTGAAAGTGGTGTAGGGGATATCTACATTGTATTGATCTTGCTGAATCATTTTGTTCCTCATCTCAAAAAGAAAGTCTTCTAGGCTGTACAATGCATATTTTGCTTGAACATGCTGTGACGAGTATTCAGTCACCCCCTCGTAGAGCCATAGATGCTGGCTCATTTCGGGTTCTATGTAATTGAAATTGTGGATTTGTTCAGAATGGATATTTAGCGGAGTGACAATGTGAAAAAATTCATGAGCTGCTACATCCTTTACCGTCTGACTGATTTGTTTGGGATTCATTTCAGGCAAAGTATATAGTGAAGAGTAGGAGTGCTCCAGCGCCCCCCATGATCCTGATATGGGATCTCCATCAAATAAATAGATCAGATATGCGTATCGGTCCACTGGCAGCTGGCCACCTAGATAAGAGGCCTGTGCCCCCATCAGTTCATCAATGTTATCCATAACATCTGCTGCGGAGAGTATATTATTTGGAGAATAAACAGAAACCAGCACTTCAGCTCCTGCAATTGTTTTACTTATCATATCAGGTTCACTGTACATGATGGGAGCGTCGGCTAAGAAATTGTAGTTGCTGGCAGTGTAGGTGTCAGAGGTATCCGTCTCATGGATCTTTTTCAAAGAGGTAGCTCCTTTTATTTCCTTTGGATGGTGAATGGTCAGCTCATAAGGATTGAATTTGTATCCATCGAGGTATCCGATGAATCCAAAGGTGTTTAAAACGAAAACATTGTTTTTTGCTTCGATACTCGTGCCTCCGGGCTCAAAAAGCTTATTGCTGCCATAACCTTTAAAGCTATCGAAGGAGTCGTCTATCAAGTAAGTGATCTTTTTTAACGCTTTTGCATTCGCGATGGTCCAGCGGTTGGTGGAGGACTTCTTTACTTCCAATGGATTGCCTAGTGTATCAAGAGCCTTGAACTCAGAGACGAACCTTCCGAAATCGGAAATGCTGTAGGTTCCAGGAACAACTTTGGGCATATGGAACTCTATGGTGCTAGTGTCGATTTCTGGAACGAAAACTTGTACAGCCAGTTTATCATCTATGACTTTCCTTAAATCGGTCGAAACCTGATAAGATTCTTGAGCTTCAGCTAGGAACGCAAATACAGCTAACAAGAAAGTTATAAAGGGGCTTTTCATTGAGAAGATGGAATCACTTTGGGTATTGTCTACTGCAAGGAAACAGATTATGTTTCTGCATGGCCTTTTAAATTATATAAGTGGTAAAGGCGAATGTTTGATGGTTTTACTATCATTGAACCATGAGGATGTACCTGCTTTTACTACTAATGTCTCTTTTTACTTTCGCGCAACGTAAAAAGCCGCCTGGTACAGTTCGAATTAATGATACACTATATGTAGATCAAATAGAAGTGACAAATATTCATTGGCTTGAATATGAGTTTTATGTAAGTCGCGATTCTATCCCGGAGTATCATCAATCAATTCTCCCTATTTCAGCTGTGACAGATATTTACAGGCCCTATTACTTTCGTTATCCAGGCTACAAGGACTACCCAGTGGTGGGTATTTCGTATGAGCAAGCTAGCGAGTATTGTATTTGGAGGACTAAAGTGGTGAATCTAAAACTAGCTGATGAGAATTCTACTTTTCGAGTAAACTTTAGATTACCAACTGAACTGGAATGGGAGGTTGCAGCAAAGACCATAGATTCATTGAGGGTTTCCAAACCATTATATAATTCTCCAGATTTTTATTTTAAGTCCAATCGAAAGGAATTTCGAGAAGAGTTTCCCGATAGAGAAATCGATATTAAAAAATTGAAAAAGGAAATCAAAGCATACAGCAATTCCAAGGTTATAGCCTTTCAGCTGGACTATGAAAGGCCATGGTTTATCAGAAAAGAAGATCGGCTGCCGCAAATAACTCACGAATACCCAATCGATAAGGATGACAATCATATACA
>JABSPG010000053.1 GCA_013214445.1 Ekhidna sp.
TGTCCTTCATACCCTTGAACTCCTTTTTGATTCTCCGCCCAGTCACCTTCCATGGTTCCGTACCCATTTCGATGGTTATCTACTCCTGTCAGTAACATGGCTCGAGTTGGTGAGCAAGTGGGGGCAGTGTGAAACGAAGTGTTAAGCATGCCATTTGAAGCCAATTTGTCAAGGTTTGGAGTTCGTATTTCACTTCCAAAGCACCCTAAATCCGTAAAACCCAAGTCGTCTGCTACAATGAGTACAATGTTGGGGCGATCTTCTTCGAACCTATCAGCATCACTTGTGCAGCTGATAGTGATTGATAAGAGAATGAGAAGCGAAATGAGGGAGTTAAAGCCATTAGACATAGGGTAATTTAGTCACTGATAAATAATACGCCTAACCTTCATTCAATATTCAATAGGCTCCATGGGTCATCGGGTTACCGTAACCCAGTATGCCGTCTGGAGTAGACTATCAGTTTCAATAGTTTCTTAGCGCGATTAAATGAATCAATGCTTTGATTTAAAGAAATCATGAACACTGTTTCTAGATGTCTTTCCTATTGGGATATAGGTCTTTCTTAACTTGATCTGGTGTCTTTCTACTATTTCTACTTGTGCGATTGGAATGATATAGGATTTATGAACTTGCATAAAATCAGTTTCGGGTATTAGTTCAGAAACATCTTTCATACTTAACCTTGAGATCACCTTCTTTCCATCCAGATGGAAGATAATGTAATGACCATCTTTTTCCAGATACTCAATGTCATCAAGTGCTATTCTGTTGATCTTATGCCCATCCTTAATATGTATTACCTCCTTGGAGTTTGTCTTTGTTTCATTTTTTTCGTCATCGCTATCTGTTTTGTTTTTCAATAGTCGCTGAACCTTATTGAAAGCAATTAGAAATCGTTCAAAAGTGATTGGTTTTAGTAGGTAGTCAACAGCGTTCTTTTCATAGCTTTCTACAGCATATTCCGCGTATGCAGTGGTAAAAACAATAAGCTGAGGTTTTTGGAGAACATTGGCTAGTTCCATGCCATCTAGTTGTGGCATGTTTATATCTAGAAAAATGACATCTACTCTATTTTCACTTAGATGCTCTAGTGCCAGCAAAGGATCTCGAAAGGTCTTTATTACCTGTAAGCTTGCAATCTTATTGCAATAGTTTTGTAATACTTCTATTGCTGAAGGCTCATCATCAATTATAATGCAAGAAACAGTCATAGACCGGATATTTTCAGTTTCACAATAAAGTATTCTTCATTTTTATCTATATCTAGTTCATACCTATCTGCATAGACAAGATCTAACCTTTTCTTTACATTGGCTATTCCTATTCCTGAGTAAGTGTGATTGCTTACTCTATTTAAAATCTTGTTTTTAGTCTCAAAAAATAAAGTGTCCTCCTTTATTTGAACGAAGATTTTGATGATGCTGGTTTCATGGATCTTAACTCCGTACTTGAATGCATTTTCCACAAAAGGAATTAGTAGGAAAGGACTCACCTTTTTAGCACTCAAGTCTCCTTCTATCTTAAAGTTGACAATAACCTCTTCGTCATATCTTAATTGTTGTATATCCAGATAGTCTTGAATGTAATTAATTTCTTTTTGGACGGGAATAAGTTCTGAGCTGCTATCATATAGCATGAACCTCATCAGATTAGATAGTCTTGCGATAGCTTCTGAAGCTTCAGAATCGTTATTTCTTTCTGTGATGGCATAGATGTTGTTCAAATTGTTGAATAAGAAATGAGGATTAATTTGAGATTTTAAATAGTCAAATTCAGTTTTCCATTTTTCGCTTAAAATACTTTGCTCGCGCGCTTGCTGCTCCATCATAGCTTTCCAATCTTTCAAGTACCTATATCCGAATGAGAGTATGAGGAATCCTACATTTCTCAAACGATTATCAATATCCAAGTTTCTTCGCATTGGCAGGTTGTCAAAATCTGCTCCGTATAGTTTGGGGAAGTTTTCAGGTAGATCAAATAAAGCCATTAGGATAGCTTTTGCACTTTCCTCAAACAAAAACAGTACTGCAAAGATCAAGACTAGGAAAAGAAGGTATCGTACCAACTGTCTCTGTTTCAGGAACATCGGTATAGCAAGGTAGATGTTGATGAAAAATACCCCTAGGCTAACTACCATTGAGATCGCAATCATCCAATAGATACTGCCATCTTTAATATTGAAAGGATATATGAAAACATAATCTTCTGCGCCCTGCAGCAGGGGGTACACAAAACTGATGTATACTATCATCAGAGTAACAGCTTCTAGTAATCCTATCTTTAATCGATTCTTATTGACCACCATGCGACAAATCTATTTGATTGAATATTTTCTCGTTGTGCAAAGGCATGAATGTGTACTAAATGTCACAAAGGTTGATTTTTATGTCACGAAAGTCCTTACCGTATTTAAATGACCATAAGTGTACAAGAAATGGTCACTTGTGACATTGGTTTTGGCGGCAGAATCTCAGTGAGTTGATTTACCCAGTAATCAAAAAAATGCTACTATGAATTTCAAGAACTCAACTTTAATGCTATGCATCTTGCTGTTTATATTCCAATGCCAGGGTCAAGCCGATCCGCCTTCTAATAAAACAGATAAGGACTTTAAGGAAAAAATGGATGCCTTTAGTGAAATGGTGATCGATTCACTTAATATCAACTTTGGTTTTGGTATGGCTGTCGTAAAAGGTGAATATACCGTTTATGAAGGTTATTACGGTCTTGCCGACTTTGAAAATGGTATTCCTGTTACTCCAGAAACTAACTTTTACATAGCTTCTTCAACTAAGTCCTTTACAGCGCTTGCCATGTTAATGTTGGATCATAAGGGAATAATAGATCTGGACAGATCGCTAGCAAGCTTTTTTCCAGAGGGAGAGTTTGATTCCGAGTTGAATGCTGAGAAAGTAAACTTAAGAGATCTATTGTACCACACTTCAGGAATTGAAAACAATAATATTACTTTCAGTCTAGCCTATACGGGTATATATACACAAGAGTCATTGGCTAAGAATCTCCTTGACTACACTCAGCCTGATTCAAGGTCGAGTTATGGAGAGTTTAAGTATTCGAATCTAGGATATAATGTCATTGAAATCATCCTAGAAAGAGAATTAGGCAAGACCTGGAAGCAGGTTGTAAAGGAAGAAGTTTTGGACCCATTGGGTATGAACAAAACCTCTGGAAATATCTCTGATGTTGATAAATACGATTGGCCAAGCGCAGTGCCATACTCAGAAATAAACCCCGAGGGAGATCTAGAACGCATACCTCTAAGAAAGAAGGACAGAATCATGCATGCTGCAGGGGGGCTGATTTCTACTCCTAGAGACATGACGAAATTCTTAAAGGCTGAATTGAACGAAGGGGTATTTGATGGAAAGCAGGTATTCCCTAAAGAGGTAATCGCTCTTAGTCAGAAAGCCCAAGCAGATCAAAAGAAGAATTTTCTAGGCTTGAATCGTTTTGCATATGGATACGGATGGAACATAGCAACAACTGCATTGGGAGACACATTAATACATCACTATGGGGGTTTCCCTGGGACGACAACTCAAGTATCGTTTATGCCAGAACATAATGTTGGCTTGTCTATTTATGGCAATGAAGGGTTAAAAGGACTGATTTCTACCTTTCTACTTACTTCATATGCTTTTGACTACTATGCTGGCAGAGAGGATTTAGATACATACTACAAGGAGCAACTGTCAGAGTACAAGTCCATGATCTTGGACCAGTATAAAAAAATGGATGAGCAATTGGCCAAAAGAGCCGAAAGAACCTGGCAGTTGGATCTAGAATTTGAAGAGTACACAGGGATATTTAGTAGTCCTTCTGTGGGTGACATGGAAGTCAGTTTGAATGATAATAGCGAGTTTATAGTCAGCCTAGGCTATTTGAAGAGCGGTCCAGCGACTCCCTTTACCAGTGCTAATAGCATCCGAGCAGAAATGATTCCTGGTAGTGGGAGCGTAATTCAGTTTAAGGTGGAAGATGGTAGTGTTGTAAGCCTAAATAGCAACGGACTCACATTTAAAAAAGTAAAGTGATTGAAAGCATCTGCAGGCAAGGAATTGTTTTCAATTACTATTGAAATGTACTTTTTTGATCAATGATGTGTAATAGCCACTACTTGATCTGACAAATGAGAGTTATCTGGCATTAGTTTCTCTGCCCAAATATATTTCTTTCTCAACAGGAACGCCTGCCGCTACCTTTTCATTTGGGGAGGCAGATTGAGAGGGAAATATATCCAGCTTACCCTCGATGATCTTCTCCCTTGCTATCGGTATGGAGTCAATGAAAGTTTCCATTGGAGTTTTACCAAAGCAAAATTTGCCTTCATGGGTTCTTTCATGATTGTATTGATGCATCCATTGATCCAGATCGCTTTGGAGCTCTTCTATTGATTTGTAGATTTTCTTTCGAAAGGCTACCCATAAGAACTCATGTTGCACGGTTCTATGGAAACGCTCACAGATGCCATTGGTCTGCGGACTTTTGGCCTTTGTTTTGGTGTGATCAATATCCTCAATAGTGAGGTAGAGTTCATATTCGTGATGTTCTCTGGCACCACAATACTCCGTACCTCTATCTGTCAAAACTCTTAGCAGAGGAAGCTTATGTTGTTCATAGAAAGGTAGTACACGATCATTGAGTAGATCAGCTGCTACAATGGCTGTCTTACGGTCATATAGCTTCATAAAAGCAACTTTGCAATACGTATCTATGAAGGTCTGAGCATAGATTCTACCGATTCCTTTGACTGTTCCAACATAGTAGGTGTCTTGGGAACCCAGATATCCGGGATGATGGGTTTCTATCTCTCCATGAGCTTCCTTTTCCTTCTTGCTGCGTTCAAGGGCTTGAAGTTGGGATTCTGTTAGAATCAGGTTGTCTTGTGCTGCTTTGGCTTCCAATGCCTTCAAACGCTTCTTCATCGTCTCCAGATCATGGCGCAACCATACACTACGAACGCCTCCAGGAGATATGAATAAGCCTCGCTTCTTAAGCTCATTACTTACCCTTAATTGCCCGTAAGCTGGTTGCTCTACAGCAAACTCAACAATGGCTGTCTCTAACTCTTTACTGACTCGATTCTTGAGTACAGGCTTTTTACGACTGATCTCTTGAAGGGCTAACTCCCCTCCATTCTCGTACAGCTCTTTGAAACGGTAGAAAGAGTCTCTGCTATAACCCATTACCTTACAGGCTTGAGATACACTTCCTAATTGTTTGGCTAGTTCTAATAATCCTAGCTTGGTCTTGATTGCTTTTTCTTCTTGATTCATGACATTATCTAATTTCAATTTAATCCATTTATTAGAAAATGTCAGATTAAGTACTAACTAATACAATTATTAGTCCATTTTTAGTCTAAGTCCTCCATAGCTAGAGTCAATTCTGATTACTTTGTTTGGATCACCGTTTCCAATCTTACCTCTATAGGTACTCTTGTTAGATTCTTTCACTCGATAGTTAAAGGTGGCATCAACATCTGAAGAATATCTTAAGTCTGCAAAAGAGAATTCAGCATCAATATCCGCATTCAGGCTTTCTTCAAGTCCGATCTCATATGAGCCGAACTTTCCATCAATATCAACCGAGGTGAAAGTTTTGGCGAGTTTGTCAATTCGAAAGTCTCCCAAGTAGCTACAGTCTAGTTCTAAGCTCCCCGTTAATTCCTCTACCTCAAAGCCAGAGAAATGGGCGTCCGCATCTATTGTATTCGCTTTCTCAATTTCTATCTTGCCATATTTACTTTCCAGTTCTAGGTCGTCCACTTCCCCAATTTCTATATCAGAAAAGCCTTGTGTTAGATCGAGAATATTTGCATTCTCGATTTCGAAGTTGCTGTATTTCACAGTCCCCTCTCCATCTTGAATTCCAGCGATACTACCGCTACCGAAGGAGAGCTTTAGATCAGTATCTCCGGAAACATTCCCAACTCTCATGGAGCCATAGGCTACATTTATTTTCAAGTCGTTGTTTCGATCCCCCATAGTCACATCACCAAAGCTATTTTTGATTTCGAGAGGGTTTCCTTCAGGCATATAGACCGTGTAGTTCACTTCAAAACCCTCATTATTTTTATTATTGAATTTATCAATATCGGTTTCAAAAACTATTTCTGCACTTCCCTCGGTGATATCAATGTCAATGGCATCTAAGATACGCTGCGCTCTGTCTCCATTTCGTCCTTTACCAACGACCTCCACTTTGATATCAAATTCAGGCTTGTTCCAAGAGTTGATTTCAACTTCTCCAAACTTGTTTTCGATCTTTAGTTTGGTTCTAGCATTTACTTGGAAATTCTTCTCTACGTATCTCTTTTTTTCATCCTGATCAGCTCCAAAGGAGAATGTAGAAAGTAAGATAAAAAGTGTGATGAGTCTATATTTCAATTGAGTTGTCTTTTTCATTGTTTTGGTTTTTGATGTTTTTTAAAATATCCAATTGCTTGTTCAGGATATCTAATCTCAGTTGTAGGTTACTGATCATAGCATCCATCACTCGATCATTGGAAGCATTGGTCGTGTAGGTTTTCTTTAGTTCATCATACATTAAGTCTAACTGGTCAATTTCAACCAGAAATTCTTTTTGCTGCTCAGGGCTTAATTGCTCCCGAATCTCTAGTCTTTTCTGACTGATCAGTCCAACATAATAGTCTTCTGCTTGAGTAAATTCCTCGGAGTACACAGGTCCCTCTTGGATGGTATTAAATCTGTCTGCTACCAAATACACAGTGGAAATCATGAATATGACTGCTGCAACTTTCCACATCATTGGGACAACTCGATTTGGAGTTGATCCTAGTTTCCCCTCGATTTTGCTCCAGTTCTGATCTGATGGGGTAGCATCATTAAATGAATCTTTATTGTCCAGAACGAATTTTTCTAGTTGATCACCCATAATTCACCTCCTCCATTATTGTTGTTTTTAATTTATCCTTAGCTCTTTTATACTGCGATTTTGAGGTTGATTCCGATATTCCAAGTATTTCACTTATTTCTTTATGGTCGTATCCTTCGAATAAGTACAGAGACAAAACAGTTCTGAATCCCGAAGGCAGTCCTTTCATAGCCTTTTTCACTTGTTCCACGGAATAAGTGGGTTCAGTAATCTCTGTTTCAAACTCTGTCGCATCTTCTTTTACATTCTCAGCGAGCATCAAGTCTTTCTTTATTTTCTGAACTTGATTCAGCGCTTTATTTATCACAATTCTTTTTAGCCACGCCCCAAAGGATGCATCTGCTCTATACGAATCCAGCTTTTGAAAAGCACTCACAAATGCCTCCTGCAGGACATCTTCAGCTTCATCATGGTCACCAATGATTCTCAAAGCTGTATTGAACATGGCCTTACTGTACAATTTGTATATTTCAAATTGCGCAGATCGATCATTTCTCCTACATCTATCGATCAATTCGGCGTGAATATTTACTGTACTTGCTTCCAATTCTTAAGGTTAGTTCGTGTTAAAGACTGGTACATTCTCAAGGGGTTGCATCTAGCCAAATAAAAAGAAGAAATTCTTTAAGGTAGGTTATGCAGCATCACCAATGACTTCATTAAGAACATTTTCTATGGTCAGGCGTTTTTTTTAAACAAGATCTTTTTAATATCTCTACCTTTATTCTTTTAACTCATTTAGAGATAGAGGTTTAGGGTTATTTAATTAGACTTGTACTAGAATATTTTTTTGACGATTATGTTAAGAGCTTTTCAAGCATTCTTTATTGTTTCTACTTTGCTTATGTGCGTTAGTGCAAATGGCCAGTCGCTGTATAAGATGTATGGGGATGCAGAAGAAGCATTCTTCAATGAGAAGTTTGCTGAGGCTTTGACGCTCTTTCAAGACATTGAACAGATTGAGTCGAACTATCAGGACATCCAATATCGAATTGAAATATGTAAGCTTTTGTCCATTACGCAATATGAGGATATCCAGCGTTTTCGTGATTTCGAAGAAGTGATGTCAAAACAGGATAAATTCTATTATTACTGGGAGGGTAGGATATTATTGAAGAAATATGAATTTGATAAAGCACAAGTTTCGTTAAAGAAGTTTATCAATCTTCCAGCCAAAAAGAGCGAGGAAATTTTAGATGAGGCTAGAAGGTGGTCGAATTGGGCTGTCACTGCCAAGAAGTTTATGGATGACCCAAAATTCTATGAGATTCATCTCTTAGAGAAGGGACTAAATACAAAGTATGCAGAGCTGAGTCCAGTGTATTTTGCCGATAAAGAAGAGTTGTTATTTCTTTCGAATAGAAATGATCAGATTCCAGATCAATATCAGATTTATCACACGAAACATGTAGGGGAAAGAAGTTGGTCTGATCCAGAAGTAGTTTATAACGTTGGTGTCTTCACCAGAGACAATTCTAATATAGAGGTGGTGGCAGAGGATGGCCGTTTGTTCCAATTTAGAACAGATAAAGGAGGTGATCTCTTTTACAGCGAGCCAAGAGATGAAAAAACAGGATGGTCTTCGCCGCAGGAATTTGACAGCAAGATCTCCTCATCTCACTTGAGTTCTCATTTTTTCATCAATGAACATGAAGATCGAATCATTTTTGCTAAAAACGTAGGTACCAAGAAGGATCCAAACCTAGACATTTTTGAATCATATAAAGATCCTGTTTCAGGAGATTGGAGTAAGCCAGCCTTATTTTCAACATCTATCAACAGTGAGTACAATGAAGATAGTCCCTACCTCAGCCCGGATGAAAAAACACTTTATTTTGCCTCCGATGGTCATGAGACAATGGGAGGGTATGACATCTTCAAGTCTGAGTTTGACTCTGCCACTCTTTCTTGGACAGAGCCTGAAAATTTAGGCTTTCCGGTAAATTCTCCGGATGATGAAATCCATTTCAAATTGAATAGTGATCAGATGTCAGGCTATTTCACATCAAACAGATTACACACCATTGGTGACTATGATATTTTCTTTTTCTGGGAGATCCATACTGTAAAGATCAGGGGTAGAATAGTGGATGAATCCACTGGTGAGCCTGTCGCAAATGCAAAGATATTTTTCCGACCTGTTGAGTATACAGATATGTATTTCTATTCACCTATTGATGAGAATGGACAGTATGAGATGGAAATCAATGCCGATGATGTATATCAGGTGGAGATAAAAATGACTGACGCTGGTGATCCAATATCGCTAGAGGACTTTGAAATACACGCTACTGGGGGAGTGAATACGACACATCTAAAAGACTTCTATTTGGGTAAGTCAACAGATCGTCCATAAGCTAGGACACCTTCTTGACCAAATGCGTCATTCAGTCTTCTAGGCAAAATATTGCGCATTAATTATATTCGAAATAAAATAAGACAACATGTATACTTCAATTATAGCCGGTCTAGGACATTATGTACCCGATAATGTTGTGACCAACGATGATCTGTCAAAGATCATGGAAACCAGTGATGAATGGATCGTAGAACGCACGGGCATCCATGAAAGAAGATGGATAGATCCCGCCACAGGTGACAGCCCTTCTACAATGGGCACAAAAGCAGCTCGAATGGCTATTGAAAATGCTGGCCTTACTCCAGACGATATTGACTTCATCATTTTTGCGACACTTAGCCCGGATTATTACTTCCCTGGTCCAGGAGTGATGGTGCAAGAACAACTAGGTATTAAAGAGATCGGGGCACTAGATGTCAGGAACCAATGTAGTGGATTTGTATATGGACTATCTGTTGCTGATCAGTTCGTCAAAACAGGAATGTATAAGAATGTTCTTGTAATTGGCGCTGAAAACCATTCTGGTGGCCTTGAGAAGTCTACGAGAGGTCGTGGGGTCACCGTGATCTTTGGTGATGGAGCAGGTGCAGCGGTGCTTCAAAGGTCTGAAGATTCTGCTAGAGGTATACTGTCTACTCACCTACATTCGGAAGGAAAGCATGCAGAGGAGCTATCATTACTTGGGCCCAATACTAGCAGATGGGTTCCTGAGATAATGGAAGACAATGACCCTGAGGATGCTAGCTACTATCCATACATGAACGGAAATTTCGTTTTTAAGCATGCAGTTACACGCTTTATGGAGGTAATAGGAGAAGCCTTGATGACCAATGGTAAGAAACCTGAAGAAATAGATTTATTAGTTCCACACCAAGCAAACCTGCGAATCAGTCAATTTGTGCAGAAGAAAATGGGGTTATCTGATGATCAAGTGTACAACAACATCATGAGATATGGCAACACCACAGCAGCATCGATCCCAATAGCAATGAGCGAGGCTTTCCAAGAAGGAAAGATCAAAGAAGGTGATCTTGTATGTTTAGCTGCTTTTGGGAGTGGATTTACATGGGCATCTTCATTGATTAGATGGTAAAACCTTAAGCAGGTCTATTCTTTAAATTGGACTAAACCCAATTTTTTATCGATAAAACTCATATGATCAGTCTTTAAATTATATTTTAACAAGTAATTATTTACTTATTTCAATTTTACACTTGAAATAAGTAAATTTGTTCTCAACAAAGTATAAACATCAAATTACTCAGATATGAAATTCGTTAGAACACTACTTGGAAAGTCCTCAAATGAAAACCAGCTGAAACTGAAAAAGGAGTCGAACGGAGAATGGGTTGTGAGAAAAGGATCTACCGTCCTGTACATTGGTTCGAAGGATAAATGCAAAACCTACATGAGTCACGCCATGTAGAGGTCAAATATTCCTAATCGTGGGCAATACAAATTTTTTGTGTTGCCTTTTTTTTTGTTCGTCGATAAAATATAAGTATTCGTGTAAATAATTGTATTATAAATTAATAAATATTAATAAAATTATTTTCATTAGTCATTAAATACAATTATTAATTTTAATACATCTCACCATGAATTTCTTTAGATTATTTGCAAGAAAAGGAAATGACAGTAAAATTCGTTTGACTAGATCTCAAACGGGTGATTGGATGGTAAAAAGAGGCTTAAGCATCTTATATATCGGAACAAAGGAAAAATGTGAAAATTATATGAAACACACACTCTGTGTCTAGCTATGGTTAATTGTTTGCAAAGCGGTCAATCATTTGATAGACCGCTTTGATAATTTCCTCTGGATTAGACCAAGGAACAAAATGATTTTCGCCTTCAAGGATAGTAATAGTTGTGAGAGAGTCCTTAAGCATTTTACTAGCAAAAGAGGCGTTTTCTGCCGGAACAAGTATATCATCTGTGCCTTGAATTACTATAGAGGGGATATTAATTTTCTTCCATAGTGGCAGCATTCTTTCTAGCTCATCTTTGAGAGCAAGGATTTCCGAATTACTAACCTCAAATTCTTTAGGAGTAAAAAATGCTCCAATTTTCGTATCTATGATCTTCCTATACCACTCTTCTTCTTCCATTTCTGGGTCTAGTGATGGAGCTACAAAGACTAGCCCTTCATACGAATCTGGGTAATCCATGGCCATTCGAGCAATCACAGGTCCTCCTAAAGAGTGACCAATTAAGATCTTCTTCTTTTTTGGGAATTGGTTGAGTACCTGGTTAATTTGAAATGCCTGTGTTTCAAGGGAATTCTCTGATTCTCCAAAATCCGAAAAACCAAACCCTGGACGATCCACAGCTAGCAGGTCAAAATCAGCTAGGATTGAATCAGCTTTAAAAAAATCAATAAAGGCATTCCATGATCCCGGAGAACCATGGATAAAAATCAGCATTGTATTCCTGTTTTGGTCTATATATGCGTAGTGCATATTACGATCGTTCACTTGCAGGTTTCCTATTTGCAGGCCTGCATAGTCTTCCAACTCATCCTTGGCATCTTCATCATCCATTCTAAACTCACAAGATGTAATCAGAGAAAACAGTATCAATATTTTTTTCATAGCAATGGATAACAGACATTCTTTTTCTGAAAAGCTATATTTGCCGTCTATGTCCAAAGGCATCACTACAACAGATTTTCAGTTCGAAGGACTAACTGGTAAGTATACTGGAAAGGTTCGTGAAGTTTATAAGTTTGGCGATAGGCTAGCCATGATTGCCACAGATAGAATTTCAGCTTTTGATGTGGTTTTACCTAAACCGATTCCCTACAAGGGACAGGTTTTGAATCAGCTGGCAGCTAAGTTCCTTTCAGCAACTGCCGACATAGTACCAAATTGGGTAGAAGCTACTCCTCATCCGAATGTTACTTTTGGAAAAAGATGTGAGCCGTTCAAAGTAGAGATGGTAATCCGTGGATACCTAACAGGTCATGCATGGAGGGAATATCGAGAGGGAAAGCGTATCCTTTGTGGTGTTTCCATGCCAGATGGTATGAAAGAAAATCAGCAGTTTTCTGAACCAATAATTACTCCCACGACCAAAGCAGATGAAGACCATGACGAGGATATTTCCAGAGAAGAAATACTTTCAAATGGAATCGTTAGCGAGCCGGACTACTTGAAATTGGAGGAATATACCCGAGAGCTTTTCAAAAGAGGTACTGAAATTGCCGCGCAGCGAGGATTGATTTTGGTTGATACAAAATATGAGTTTGGTAAGTTTGAAGGTGAGATCTACTTGATTGATGAAGTACATACCCCTGATTCTTCCAGATATTTCTATTCTGAGCCTTATGATGCCTTGCTGCAAAAGGGAGAGCAACAAAAGCAACTATCCAAAGAATTTGTCCGCCAGTGGTTAATTTCTGAAGGTTTTCAGGGAAAAGAAGGGCAAAAAATACCAGATATGCCTGAAGAACGAATTCAAATGATATCGGATAGATACATAGAACTTTATGAGAACATCTCCGGCGAAAAGTTTGTTAAGGACGAATACTCAAATAAATTAGCCCGAATAAAAGAAGAAATAACCCATATATCCCAATAAATACTATGCAGTTTACAGTTGATAAGTACGAGAATTATTCGATAGCAAAGATTAGCCAAGAGAAGGTAGATTCTACTGTAGCTCCTGAGTTGAAATCAGAGTTTATGGACTTAGCTCAAGATGGAGTCAAAAGCCTCATTGTAGATATGGGTGGAGTAAAGTACGTGGATTCCAGCGGGTTAAGTGCATTGCTTGTTGGAAATAGATCATTCGGTGAAACTGGAGTGTTTGTTCTATACAATGTAACTGATCATGTGATGAAGTTGATCTCAATCAGCCAATTGGATAAGGTTATGAATATTGTGGCGAGTCAAGAAGAAGCTGCCGACGCGGTATTGTTATCT
>JABSPG010000530.1 GCA_013214445.1 Ekhidna sp.
GGATATTGTCTTAGTAGATATCACCATGGGTGGAATCAGTGGCTTAGATGTAATCAAGAGTACCAAAAAGCATTATCCCAACACAGGATTTATAACTCTTACAATGCATGATGAGGGACAATACGTGACAAAGGCTGTTCGAAGTGGGGCGAGTGGTTACTTACTAAAAAACGCCGATGAAGAACAAGTAATTGAAGCCATTCTTAAGGTTCATCAAGGGGGGAAGTACTTTCCAGCGGATGTTTCTCAGCTCATGATTGAGAGCATAACCATGGAGGGTGATGTTAAGCAGCTATCTCAACGAGAAAAGGAAGTGCTAGAAAAAGTTGCTGAAGGAAAAACCACCAAGGAAATTGCTGACGAGTTGATCGTAAGCACACGTACGGTGGAAACACATCGAGCCAATATGATGAAAAAATTGGATGTTCAGAATTCTGCTGAGCTCATCAAAAAAGCGACGAAACTCAACATAATTTAGGGCGAATAGCTGAGTTTAAGTCCCGGTCAAAGTCACCCTCCGTATAAATACGGATATTGATCCTGAGGAATTATACAGGTTTGGTTTTACCAAAATTCTCAGAACTGTGCCAGGTGATTTGGGTTCTATCTTTGTAAGTGAAATAAACAACATTTACCCCATGAAAAATTTAGTGATACTCTTATTCGCATTTGTCATATCAATCGGTTATTCGACTGCCCAACAGGATCAAAAAGGTCCTAGATACAAGAATCAAAAAGTTTGGGAAAATAAAAGCAGAAAGAAGTCTGATGTAGTAACAGCATCTACTGGAGAAAAATTGCAAGGTCCAGCGGCGAAGAATCAAAAAGCGAACAATAAGGAACTGGCAGGAACCCAGAAGGTCCTCTTCAAAAACAAAAAGAAAGGGCTAAAAGGGCCAAAGGCGAAAAACTTTAAGTACAGAAAGGAAAACAAGGAAAACGTAAAGCCTGACTCAACCAAGAAAGCAAAACAAGGATTACATCGTTAAGAGCGAAAAATAGTACTTAAGATTGATACTAAAAAAAGCCGGATGATTCCGGCTTTTTCTGTTTCAGTTAAACTCCAAGCAAAGATCATAAAGTCTGGATGACCAAAATACCTTGAAAAATTTTTGTGCTAGAGTTCACTTAACTTGATTACTTCAAAATTCTTAGGATCAAAGTAATCGTCTAGACCGTAATCGGTATTGATAATAATACCCCCAAGCAATGTCACGGTATCCACGTGGAATTCGTCTTTGCATGTTTTCAAATGTGCGTGAATTTTCTCGTTAATGATTTCGTAAGTTGCCTCAGTGATAGCTTTCTCCTGACTGTCGCTGGCAAGAATCTTTTCACGATAGGGGAGTAGACTCTCTTCCAGCTTCATCTGCTGGTAGTCATCGTCATTGATCTCAGGTCTATAGCTTTCATCCTTTAGCCTATCCAAGGCGAGCATTAGCGCACCGCAAGAGTTTCCTGTTTGCTCCTGTCTAGGTCGATACATCTTTCCCAGATCGCCTTCCAGCGTGAGACCAATGTGAGGTCCGTAAAAGATAAAGGCACTACCCTCATCAGGAATATGATGTGCAAAGGCTGTCATGCCCGTTTGTCCGGCGAAGGGAAGCCCACCTAAGCCACCCATTATGAATGGACCGAATAGAACATTGAAGAAGGTAGTCGAAGGTACGTTTATGTCATCGGAGCAAACGGAAGTAGCCATCAAGACCTTAGAGACATCCAGTTTGTATTCAATTTGCATTTTTCCCAAGTAGTGGATCGAAGTATCCTTTGCATCCAAAGCATTAGGAAAATGTCCTTTAACAATTTCGTCAAATTTTCTTTGTAACATGTAGTAGTAGATTTTTCAGTTAAATTATAAAGAATCTATGTAATGCAAAATCGGTTGTTTAGTCATTTCTGTCAGTCCAAGTATCTTCGCGCCTCTGTGTCATTAATCCAACCCTCAATTTCTATGAGACTCTCCGTTTTTTCTACTTTACTATTTATTACGCTCTGGATGGCAAATGCCCAACTCCAGACCAGATACGAAAGATCGGATTTCAAGGAAGCAGCTACCTACGAGGAAGCAATGACCTTCTACAAGGCGCTAGATAGTTTATATGATGAAGTGACCATTCGACAGCATGGAATGACGGATATAGGCATCCCACTGCATGTGGTAATGATCACAAATGGAGAAAGTAGCATCGAAGAAATTCATGCGTCTGGTAAAGCGATTTGGCTCATCAATAACGCAATCCACCCGGGGGAATCCGATGGGGTAAGCGCCAGCCAGATGTTTGCAAGAGATATACTAGCAGGTGAAAAATATCAGAAGGTACTCGATGATGTGGCAATAGCGATCATTCCTTTTTACAACATTGGAGGAGCATTGAATAGAAACAAAACCACTAGAGTAAATCAGAATGGTCCAGTGGAGTATGGTTTTAGAGGAAATGCACGACACTACGATCTCAACAGGGACTTTATCAAATCTGACACAAAAAATGCTCGAGCTTTTCAAGCACTTTTTCAAATCTATGATCCAGACCTACTGCTGGATACTCATGTAAGTAATGGGGCAGATTATCAACACATTATGATGCTATTGAGTACCCAGCAGGATAAAATGGGCGGAGATTTGGGCAATTACCTTATGGATGTTCTTGGACCTTTTTGCTTCGAAGGAATGAAAACAAGAGGTTTTGATCCCGTGCATTATATCAACTCCTGGGGTTCCACGCCAGACAAGGGATGGCCCCAGTTTATGGATTGGCCCAGGTATTCAACAGGCTATGCCACTTTATTCCATACCCTGGGATACATGAGTGAAACCCACATGCTTAAAACCTATCAGCAAAGAGTGGAGTCTACCTACGCACTCATGGAAACGATGCTTGATTTTCTACATCAGAAAGGGGAGCAACTAGTGACATTGAGAGAAAAGACAAAGCAAGACATTGCAAATGCCACCAATTTTGAGATATCGTGGGTGTTAGATACTTCGAAGTATACTCCCATTACCTTTAAGGGATATGAACCTACTTACGTTGAAAGTGCGATATCGGGGTTGAGACGATTGAAATACGATCACAGCCAACCCTTTACCAAAGAGGTGAAATTTCGTAATTTCTATGAGGTAAACAATCAAGTAGTAGCACCTAAGTATTACATCATTCCTCAGCAGTGGACTCAGGTAATAGATCTAATGGAGACTAATTCTGTGAACTTTTCTAGGCTGGAGTCAGATACCGTTCTTTCGGTTGAGACGTACA
>JABSPG010000531.1 GCA_013214445.1 Ekhidna sp.
TCATTTACAGGTTCCTTTTCACCCTTTTCTCAAGTATTAACCAGGGATCAGGTTCAGGATATTGATGTAAACTGGACAGATCAGGCGCTGAGATCGGGTATGTTCCATGAATTCAACGCCTCACATTCAGGTTCAGGTGAGAAGACGAATTACTTTTTCTCATTGAACTACCGAGATGAGGAGGCAGTATACGTGGGTTCCAAATTTCAAAGAATTGCTACAAGAGCAAACATAAATGCGAATATAAGCGACTACCTCACTGGTGGTATACGCTTGAACAATACAGTCACACTGAATGATCAACCACTTCTTGGGGATGGATTTAGGAGAGCGATGAGAAGCAATTTGACCTGGTGGCCTTTGTTGAATTCCGAAACAGGTGAGCTAAATGACAGGCAAGGGCGATACAACATTGACTATCTTCTTGATGATAATTACAACTTCAGAAGAAGGGAAACATTGAGGTCTATGAGCAGTACATTCCTTGAATTGAAGTTACCTTTTTACGAAAAAGTTAGCATTCGTTCTGAAGCTGGTTTGGACGTAAGACATAATATTAGTAATTCCTTCACGTCATTCTTTATCAACCCCGAAGGTAGTGAGGCAAACCAGAGTACCTTAACTAATTACAGTCTGAATTATAATGTTTACGCCACATTCAAAGAACAATTAGGCGATCATTCTTTTAACGTGGTGCTCGGAATTGAAAGAAATGATTTTGAGCAAAAGTCTTCCAGCGTTACAGGAACAGGCCTTGACCAAAGGCGAGACATTAATGAGCCAGGTGATGTTTCTATTGCAAACCTTAAGCAGGACTTTGCAGGTACAACAGGAAGTACCCGATTTGACGGGCGTTTTGGTCGAGTAAATTACTCTTTCAAGGATCGTTACTTGTTCAACGCAAGTTTTAGAAGAGATGCAAGTTCTATTTTTCCTGAGGAGAATCAAGCAGGTTGGTTTAGGGCGTTCTCTGTCGGACATATCACTTCAGACGAAGAGTTTTGGCCTACCAATTTTGTGGTAAATTTCTTCAAGATTAGGGCAAGCTATGGAGAAGTTGGGAATCATAGGTTTCCCAATAATCTAGGACAGACGCAATATGTAGTTTGGCCTAGGTATGGAGATCGTCAAGGACAATCGCTTACTTCAATTGGTAATGAGTCACTCCAGTGGGAAGACATAAATACTACTGAGTTTGGGCTTGAGTTTGGTTTACTACAGAACCGAATTTCAGGAGGGTTCTCTTATTATTTGATGGATACCGAGAATGCTATATTACCGACTCCAGTGCCAGCAAGCTACGGTGCAGCACCTTACTCAGCAACAAATACACAATTTGCCAATGTAGGTACCCTGAGCAACGAAGGATTTGAGTTCGAACTTCGAAGTGTAAATATCAACAAAGGAGGTTTCTCTTGGAATACCACTTTGAATTTAACATTAAATCGTTCTATCGTTAAGAAGATTGCCCTAATAGAAGGGGTCACTGAATTACAAGTTTCGGGAGGACGTGTTTTACTTAGGGAAGAGGAGAATCTTGGGGCTTATTTTCTACCAGCCTATGCTGGTATCGATGAAGATGGTAATGAGTTAATCTACCGAGTAGATGAGGAAGGAAACTTAACTGATGAGACGGTTATACTAGCAACCGGTGCGGTTGCGCAGGAGAACAGAGTCTTTACAGCAGATCGTACTACTCAACCCACCTACTGGGGAGGTTTGACAAATACTTTTAGCTATAAGAATTTCACATTAAGTGCATTCTTCTCATTCCAGGGAGGAAACTACTTACTTGACACGTGGGAGCGGGATGTATCTTACATTGGTAGTGGTAGAAACGTGATCCTTGCTGAGGTAGCAGAGAATAGGTGGGAGAGCAGTTTCTCACCTCCCACAAGTTTGCCAGCTGCTGATTTGAGATCAACAAATGGGTTACTTTCTGATCGTTTCTTGCAAAAAGGTGATTTCATCCGATTGAGATCTCTAAGAATCGGATATAACCTTCCTGATGCGGTTTTAGACAAGCTCAAATTGAGTCGAGCTGAGATTTATATATTAGGAAACAACTTGTTTACTATCACTGATTTTAAAGGACTGGATCCGGAAGCTCTGAGAATTCAGTCAGGAGGTTTTGTTGATGATGCGATTGACTACAATTTGGGACAAGGTATCATAACCTCGGGAAGTATCGCTCCACAGGTACGTATGTTTAGCGCAGGGATTTCATTTGGCTTTTAATAGTTACTAGGATGAGAAAGAGTTTATTTAGCAGCTTACTGTTTATTGTTATTGCTTCGTGTGGAGTAGACGACTACCTGGAGACTGAAAATGATCTTGCCAGTCGGCTATTTGGCGAACCACAAAATTTGGAGGCCATCGAAGCAACTTTGTTTGGTACCTACTGGCAGATGGCCATTGGTAGAAGTGAAAGTGGCTTTAGTCAGCCAATTCCGATATATGCGGAATGGAATATGACTACCAGTGATGCATATACAATTACCGATCAACCGACGAATAACTACACGTTGAATAGGAGTGATTCCTATTGGTTTTATAATCGGGTGCTGGATCATTTCGAAGATGGTAGTGCGGAGAATATGTATAGTATCTGTTATACGTTACTATCCAATCTAAACTCAGCAGTTGCCGTAATAGAGGAGCCCACGGTGGAGCTCTTGGCTGATATCACTGCTAATGAGGACTTGTACAATCAATATGTTGGAGAGGTGTACGGACTAAGGGCTTTGAATTACTTCATGTTATCGCAACTGTATGGTCCAAAATACAGACCTAATGAAGCCAATGACTTGCCGTCACTTATTGTAAAAACAAGAATAAGCGCAGAGTTTGAGGATATCTTTGACACCAGGTCGACTGTTCAGCAGATATATGATTTAATGATATCTGATCTGATGATTGCAGCTGAGCACATTTCTTCTACAAAATTTGTCGGGCGGCTGAACAAAGCAGCTATTTATGCTTTGTTGGCTCGTATTTATTTGGATATGAATGATTGGGAGAATGTTCGAGAATATTCAGGGTTAGCCTTAGCAGAAGGTTTTGATCTTGAAGACAACCCCCTTGATGAATTCACCCACACTGACAATTCATTTAGCAATGGAGTGATTTTTGAAATGCAGAACTCTGTTGGACACAACTGGGAGGGACAGAGACACATTGAATTTGTTAGTGAAAACACGCCTGTCAGATTTTCTAGATGGAACTGGATTGAGAGAAGAACCATGGGACGTAGGGA
>JABSPG010000532.1 GCA_013214445.1 Ekhidna sp.
TCTATATCTCCGATTTTTCGCTTAATGTATCGTTGTTTACCTACTGCTTCCTTTAGTTTCTTTGGGGGAGCTACATGTATGGTCAGTGATAGGTTTTTCCTTAGTTTATTCTGAAATTTTTCTGTCACATCATATTCATAGCCAATGATTGCGCTGCTATTCATGTCTATATATAATTTCCCTGCCACGAAGGCTTTCTTATTGCCCTTACTTTTTGGGGCGAAGGAAATCACATAAGCCCTTCTGCTATTGTATGTGGTATTACTCTCCATTTGATAATCATACAATTTCCATTTTTTTGGATCTAGAAACTCCATTTTTGTCTCCACGTAATCCAGTCTCAGTAGATCAAGTGTCCCATTAACGATCCCAAATTGCTCAAAAGCGTCTGTAAAAAATTTCAGTTTTATTTTTTGATGATTTTCGCTCGCCCGCGATTCAATGATTTTGATATGTTTGTTAACTCTACTGAAAGCTAGATCATCAAAGAATGGCAGCATGCCACTCTCCGAAAGAATGTATGGTGCAGGCTCTTTAGGAAACTCCTTCGAATAGCCAGCATTGTGAATGTAAGTAGCAGCATCGGCAAATTTCACAAATGATGTGTCTACCTTAACTAGCTCTCTATAGTATGCGTCGTATGCATATGTATCTGTTCTGTAGTTTTCAGGTATTTTGCTAAGAGCTTCACCAATGATTTCGAGGGGTTCTTTTGGAGTAATCACTACTTCAGAAAGGTTCAAAATGCTTTCTTCTAGGGCGATCTCTAATCTTTCATTCCCAAAAGATGAGATGGCCAGTTCTTTGTTTTCATATCCCAAAAAGGAGATAACAACTGACTGATGATTGTGATTATTGTCTAGTTTCAGATCAAATTTTCCATCTTCATTACTAACCACACCTTTGGATGTCCCTTTGATTCTGATGGTTGAAAATGGCAGTGGTTCCCTTGTTACTTTATCAACTACCCTGCCTTGCAAGCTCTCTATGTTTTCTTCACTTTTTGGTCCGTCATCGACTGGTTTCTCCTTTTTGAGAACGATGTTTTTGTCAATAATCGAGAATGTTATTGAAGTGCCTTTAAGTGTTTCTTCTAAAAGACTTTCAATACTTCCAGAAGTATTACTTAGTCTAATTTTTTTGTCTATAGGGACCTGCTTTGGGTTGTACGTGAAGTCAAAATCAGATTGACGCTGAATTTCCTTAATGATACTCAGTATAGTATTGGATTTTTCAGGTAAGGAAATCGTTTGATTGATATCCTGTGAATATCCCCAATGTACCAATAGAATTAAAATGATGTTTATCGCTTTCATAATGTCCTTTTTTCTTATGGACAGAAGCAGAGATATAATACCCTGAAAAGAAATCAGTTTTTTTAAAAAATTAATCGCAGCTTCCTGACACTCGATAGCCTGAAGAGACCTTTTCAATGGTGAGGTCATTCACCGCTCTAATGATTTCAAAGCAGTCTTCCAACTGAATGTTATCGAAGACTGTGGTGATATAGCAATCAGTCAAATCATCCTTTATTTCGATTTTTTGACTGTAGTACTTTTCTAATTCATCAAACACGGTGCTATACGAGTCCTCTTCGAAAGACAGAATTCCAGTTTTCCAGGCGATCTCGTTGATACTGATGTTTTCTTGTTTCTGAAATTCTTGTGAAGAACTAGAATAAGATGCCTTTTGATTTACTCTTAAGGTTTCGCTGTTATCAATGTTTTGTGATTCGTAAAAGAGGACAGATCCCTCATACACAGCTACTTCTGATCTCCCTGACATAACCTTCAAATTGAATTCCGTTCCGAGCACTCTTATTTCAGTCTCTCCCGATTGAACAATGAATGGATTTTTTTTGTCTGGCTGTATATCAAAGTAGCCCTCACCTTGCAGCTTTACTCGTCTCTCATTATCGGCAAAGACTTCTGGATATTCAAAAGATGCATTGGTTCTGAGCCAAATGAGTGAACTGTCGGGTAACCATACTTGCATCGGTTCTATACCATCGTTCGTAAGTGAAATTGTTTTTGGACCTTTGGAATAGAATAGCATAAAGGCTCCTATTATCAATGGAAGAATTGTGGCTGCATACTTAAGCCAGTTAGATTCCTTCTTTCTTTCAGGCTGGAAAGACGCTGCTTTTTTTTGCTTGAGAGAGTTTGACAATTTCCCCCATGCCGATTTTGTATCTGTGCTAATCGATTCAGACGTTCCACTAGCTTCCCAGAGGTCCTGCAAATTTTTTACCGCCTTTGCATGATCCGCAGACTCAGCTATCCATGATTGGACTTCTTCAAGTTCTGAATCAGAACACTCATTGGAAAGATACTTTGTGATTAGTTCGTTGTTCATAGGTGATCTATTACTAGTATAGACATGAATTCTATTTACATACCCTTAAAACATTTTCACTTAATTAATTCCCTGAGTTTCTTCAAGGCGATTCCCATTTGAGTTTCCACAGTTTTCTTACTTATTCCTAGGGATTTTGAAATCTCATTGTAAGTCATTTCATGTCGTCTACTCAGAATAAAAATCTCTTTGCACTTAGCAGGCAATTGATTGATAGCCCAAATCACTTTCTTATTCAGTTGCTTTAGATCATATTCATGTGTTTGAAATTCCACCTCTGAGTCCTCTTCGTGGATGGTAAGGTATGTATTTGCAAATCTCGATTTCAGATAATTAAAAGATCGGTTTTTAATACTAACGAGCAAGTAGTTTTCAATTTTACCTTTTAATTCTATTGAAGAAGCTTTTTCCCATATTGTTAAGAAAAGGTCTTGGGTCAGTTCCTCAGCTGCTTCTTTATTATTGATAAGGTGATAAGCTCTATTGACGAGTTTCTCATTGAATTTGAAGAAAAGTGATTTCAACGCTGCTTCATCTTTTTGTCGCAGCTTCTCCCATAATTCCTGATCTTCATTGCGGTGACTCAAAACAACGTCCCAGATCTGCTAGGAGGGATTTCTCCCAAATGCTTGTATGCTAGTTCAGTGGCTTCTCTTCCCCGAGATGTTCGTTTAATGTATCCTTCCTGAATCAGGAAAGGTTCATATACTTCTTCAATCGTTTCAGACTCTTCGCCACATGCAGTGGCTATGGTGCCTAGCCCGACAGGTCCACCTTTGAATTTTGTAATGATGGTGGATAGAATCCGGTTATCCATCTCATCTAACCCATGGTCGTCAACATCCAATGCCTTGAGCGCCACCTTTGAAATGTCGAGTGTTATTGCTCCATCTCCTTTT
>JABSPG010000533.1 GCA_013214445.1 Ekhidna sp.
TCTATGGATTGAAGCAATGCTAATATGGCAGAAACCGATAAAAAGGTAAAAAGGAAGGCAAAAAGCGTTAGGAAAGTAAAGGCAAAAATCGAGCTACAGATCCTGTCCACAACAGCGATTTGCTTCTCAATGTCGAGTGACCCATTTACAATTTTGTCAAATTTTGAATTAACCACCTCTCTTTCTGGCTCTGGGTATACTGATTTTAGACCAACTAAAGCAAGCCAATAAATTCTCAAAATGAAGTGAGAGATGAGACTTATAGGTAAAATCGAAGACATGTATAACGCCGCTATAGCTACTACCATCAAGACTGGAGAATTGCTAGATATATTCAAGTTGAGTGCTTGAATGATCCAATCACCAGCAAGATCGTTTATGACAAAAGCAGTGAAAACGATAGCAGCAGAGATCAAGACCTCTACCTCACTATTTTGTTTAAATAGTTGAAACTCCCTTTTCTTATTGTTCATAATCCTAGTTCAACAATTGGGTCCCAAAAATGCTTATCAAAATTCACCACCTGATCAGCCCTGATTTCCACACCTTCGGCTTCCAGCAGCTCCTGCATGAGTGTGGGAGTAGCGAAATGATTCTTTCCAGTCAATAGACCTACTCTATTTACCACCCGATGAGCAGGAACTTCTTGATTAGTCACGGCACCATTCATGGCCCAGCCAACTACTCTCGCTGATCTAGCAACACCTAGGTACTTAGCAATTGCACCATAGCTAGTTACTCTGCCCCTTGGGATCAATCTTGCCACCTCATAAACATCCTGAAAGAAGCTGTCTTTATCCACTAGTCGAGCTTTACTACTTTGGAATTTTCAAGTATGTAAAACAAATGAAGGGAATTATCATCGTTCAAACGTAGTGTTCCGGTTACCTTGACCCTTTCATCCGTGTACTTGAACTCTCTATCCGAATAGACTTCAACTACCGTTTCAGGACCTGCTCCACCGCAAAAAAAACATGAGGCATACGGAAATCTAGACAATACAAAATAGTCTTGACTGCCCTCCTGCTGAAGTGGGATAATGAACCCTTCAAGGGTCAACTCTGTCCCTTCCCGTAATTTTAGTTGCTCAGAAAACTTAGGTTGCTCAACTTCGGTCCCAATAAACTCGTCATAACCCATTACTATCTCCACAGCTGATAGAAGATCCCAACCCAAGAGTTGAGAATGAAACAAAACTGTGAGAAAAATAGTCGTGATAGTGTGTAACATAATGAGAACCAAAACTATCTAAAAAACGTGTTAGTGTTTGTGAAAGAGGCGCTATAGAATTTTTATTTTAGCCTAATAATAATCATCGTATGAGCAGTATCATATCCACCTCCGAAGTATCTAAAAAATATGTCATGGGCAGTGAAATTATCATGGCCCTAAAATCAATATCCATCAACATCAACAAAGGTGAATATGTGTCATTCATGGGGCCGTCTGGTTCAGGTAAGTCGACACTAATGAATATTATTGGCTGTCTTGATACACCTACGGATGGATCCTATGTCTTGAATAATAACGATGTAAGTGACCTTACTGAAAACGAACTAGCCGAAATAAGAAACAAGGAGATCGGATTTGTATTTCAAACATTTAACCTCCTGCCGCGCGCATCCGCAATGGAGAATGTAGCCCTGCCTTTGGTATACGCTGGATACAACTCTTCGCAAAGAGAGGAAAAAGCTCTGGCTGCTCTGGCAGGAGTTGGTCTTGAAGAGCGAGCTTATCATAAACCAAATGAACTTTCGGGGGGACAGAGACAAAGAGTTGCCATTGCAAGAGCCTTGGTCAATGACCCTTCGATCATCTTGGCAGATGAGCCTACGGGAAACCTAGATTCCAAAACCTCTTACGACATCATGGATCTCTTCCAGGAATTGCACGATAAAGGAAACACCATTATCATGGTAACTCATGAGGAAGACATTGCGGAGTACTCTCATAGAATCGTACGTCTAAGGGACGGGCTTGTCGAGAGTGACGTAGTAAACGAAAATGTAAGATCAGTTAGGACGCCAGCATGAGTGCAAAGCTCTACACAAAAACAGGAGATAAAGGTAAAACTTCTCTTCTAGGAGGCAAAAAGGTATCAAAGGCAGATCTCCGCATCGAGTCGTACGGAAACGTAGATGAACTTAACTCGTTTATAGGACACCTAAAGGATCATGACGGAGTAGAAAATAGACTGAAACAACAACTCTATTGGATTCAGGAACATCTATTCTCAATAGGAAGCATCCTAGCCACAGAGTCGGATTTTTCGGGCTTTGAGCTTCCTACAGTCACCAAAACAGAAGTGGAACAATTAGAGGTTTGGATCGACAAATTTGACAAAGAAGTTCCATCACTTAAGAATTTCATTTTACCCGGTGGGCATCCTGCAGTATCTCTTGCACACATTTGCAGAACCGTGTGCAGAAGAACAGAAAGAAGTATCATATCCTTAAATGAACATGATGAGATAGATGAGGCAATCTTACAGTTCATGAATAGATTGTCTGATTATTTGTTCATCTTTGCGCGCGCAATCGGCCATATTTTGGGAGTCAAGGAAATTCCATGGGCACCCGGGTCTGATTGATTAAACATCACCTCAAGACCACTTTATCATGATAGAGACGTTGGATATTAAAATCACTGAAACAAAGTCTTCTAGGCTATCTGAAATTGATTTCGACAATCTTGCATTTGGAAAAACATTTTCCGACCACATGTTCATCGCTGATTACAAGGATGGACAATGGACAGATCTAAGGATCACACCCTACCAAGATTTGTCAATCAGTCCTGCAAATGCAACACTGCACTATGCGCAAAGTATTTTCGAGGGACTCAAAGCTCACAAGAGTGAAAATGGTGAGATTCTGATATTTCGACCACAGGCAAACGCCAAGCGACTGCAACGAAGTGCTGAACGCATGTGTATGCCCGCTGTTCCTGAAGTGCTATTTATGCAGGCAATGGAGTCCTTGATATCTATTGACAAAAATTGGGTTCCTGGCAGTCCAGGCACCTCTCTTTACATTAGACCATTTCAATTTGCGGATGATCCGTTTATTGGAGTGCGCCCGGCTGAAACTTATAAGTTTATCGTCATTACCGGACCAGTTGGAGGTTACTACTCTGAGCCTGTCCGTGTAAAAATTGAAAAAGACTTTACTCGAGCTGTACGAGGCGGTGTGGGAGCTGCTAAGACTGCTGGCAACTATGCTGCATCACTCTATCCTGCCAAACAAGCCCAAG
>JABSPG010000534.1 GCA_013214445.1 Ekhidna sp.
GGGGCCACTTCATATCCCACTTCTTCGTAGTGCCATGCTAAGTGAATGGATGGGTAGAACGACCCTCTATCCTTCATGGTCTCCGCAATTCCTTCCATATCTGTAGCTCTTGAGGCGAAGGGTAAGAATAACCCCATTTCCCCCCCAGCTCGAGTCGGCTGTTCAGGATACACATTCTGCTTGAAGAACTCTACGTTCTCCAAATATCTATCTGCCTTATACCTTAATATATCTCTCACCTTACCATATTCACGACCATTCTTGGGAACTATCACATAGGCCTTCTCTGGATTATAATCGATGATATCGCTTTTATCAAACTCTTCCCAAGATGCATAGGGAGCTGAAATACCCACCTCATATCGATTCCAGTTATCGTTTAAATTTTCAATGGTTTTGTATTTCTCCTTTACCCATTTTTTGAACGGTTCAGCATCAAAATCTCGCAAATAAGCGTCTGCCTTGTGTTCGTACTTTTGGTAGTTATCTGGATTCGGAACAGGATCTCTCCAGGTAGAAATATGCTTTTCCAAGACCTTAGTTTGATAAGCGATCATTTTAGGATGCTCACGCGCTTCTTTAACAGACATATTTTTGGGAAGTCCCACTTTCTTCAGCAACTCTGGAGTGATGTCCTCCCATCCCCCTTGGCCGTACCAAAAGGGGATAATGCCTTCTTCAAGTGCAATTTTCAAAGTCTCTCTTGTGGGCCATTCGGCAGTACCCATCGTCTGTTTCAAGTTGGTGAAGCCCAACTCTTTCATCATGCGAAAATGCTTGCGCAGATCCTCTTCCGATGCACCAGCCCATGGTAGAAATACAACCCCGTAAGGCATAGGTGCTAATTTTCTAAATTTCTGTTGCATTGGGCTATCATGCATCTTATCATAGAGGTCATGATAAAACTCATCCTCTTGAGCGATTGAAACGCTACTGACAAAAAAAGCAACCAACAGGATTATGATACTACTTATTCTCATTTCTTAATTTATTCTGAAGTATTGTATTGTATTCGATTAATAAATGTCTGCTTATGGTTCCTGCAAGAATCGCTGCACCATGGGCATTGGGGTGGATTCCATCAGGGGCTAGCTCTTCCAGATCTTCAAAAACAGTGAACAGATCTATGACCGTTATATCATTTTTATTGCCAATAGAATCGACCAATGGGAGTATTTCATTTTGGACCACCAGGCTATCTATTCTCCACTTATTCCTAAAAACTGGTATTGGCTTGCATATGAAAAAGACCGGGTTGCTGACTGCTCTAAAAGTGTCGATCATCGCCTGGTAGTCTTCCAGATATTCATCTTTGAACTCCCAGTTCATATCCTTGGAATCATTTGTGCCTAGTTTGATAATGACCACATCTGGATGAAACGCTAAGGCGTTAGTAAACTTCTCCTCTTTCCAATAGGGCTGATTGCCTTTTTTTAGCATTGTACGACCACTAACACCATAGTTTCTAATGTCCCAATCATCCCCCATCATGCGCTGCATCTGTACTGGATAATTGAACTTCTCTCTGTTTTCTATAGATGAACCATATGTGATACTATTACCAACACAGGCAACTTTAATCTGAGCAAATGAGAGCCCTGAGAGCATCAAAAGCAACGTTGTTAGGGAAAACTGTCTCATTGATCTAAAGACTTTAGGTAGGTATTTTCCCTTGTTTCCCACTCCCAGTCGCCTGTGTGAAAGGGAGCGACTGGCATGTCATTACTTCCATAGAAATTGATATTCTCAGGATTATTCTTCCATGCATACCTCACCTGCACCGGATTGGAAACCTCGCTACTCCATACTTCCACAGTTTTTAGATCACTGATCTTGGCTTTGGCAGAATAGAAGTTTCCATCTGATCCTGCCACTTCAAAATGATTCAAGAGAGGTCCAGTGAAAGTATCATTTGAGTTTTTCAGGCCTTCTCCAACTTCAGAAAACGATATATACACACGATCTCTCTCAACTTTGAGTGATTTAAATGTTGGAGATTGAAATGAAACTTGTCTCTGATAATGATCTCCAAGTGCAGTTAACGCCAGTCTTCGGCCCACATCTTCTTTGTTGGGCGGATGAATGTTTTCACCTAAACCTAAGTCAAGCGCAACTGCCATTCCAGTGTTTCCTAATTCAAGCGCTTTTGTCTGTGCTGCTCTTAGTTCTGCCCAGTTGGCGTGTTCACCATTAGGCCCTCTACTTTTTCCTTGAAAGTTGGGTAGTTGAACAAAATAGAATGGAAAATCTCCTTGATCAAAAGCAGACCTCCAGCTAGATATCATGCGAGGAAAATATTTGCTGTACTCATAGCCACGTACAGAGTTGGATTCTCCTTGATACCAAATGGCACCCGAAATTGGCAAATCAATCAGGGGATTGATCATCTGATTGTATAGTGAAGAAGGTATTGTATTGGCAATTCGATTCTTACTCGATGGTATCTTAGGCATATCAAGTGGATTTTCTAGGACTTTACCCACCTTGTATTTCCAATCGCCACTTAGAAGAAAGTAAGCCTTTCGGTCACCCACAGGATGCATATTGATGAAATAGGGATCTGTGATCCATCCCCCATCACCACTGTAATCAAATACCCTAATGGTTATCTCATTTAATCCTACTTTAAGGATTTCTTTTTTTGCTACGTAATTCCTCCATTTCCGCTTACTTGAGGTCTCTCCCACCTCTTGTCCATTTATCCACACTTTGTCGTAATCATCAAATTGGCCAAGGTTAAATTTTAGATCCCTACCTCGAAATGGTGTGGGTACTTCAAACTTCTTTTTTAGCCAAACAGCCCCATCCATATCAGTAAATAGTTGATTTCCTTTTTGCATCGGAATTACCATATCAGACCACTCTGTCCAATCTATTGCAGGTTTAAACCATTTTTCATCTAGTCCAATACCGTTTCGAACTTCTTGATCGACAATTGTTAATAGCTTGGCTTCTTTTTGTTTTATGTTTTCTTCCAGCAGATTCTCTTTTTGTGCCAGATAGATGGAATCCAAAACTGGATAATCGTCAAGGCTTTCCCGAGACATCCACGCTTCAACATTGGTACCACCCCAGCATGAAACGATCAATCCTATGGGTACCTCTAGCTCTTGATGCAGCCCTTTACCAAAGAAGTAAGCCGTGGCTGAGAAATCATAAATTTGCTTTCCAAGTGCCGGCACCCACGAACCTGCAGACAAGCGTTCCTCTTGCACCACTGAAAAATCACGGTTTATGGTGAT
>JABSPG010000535.1 GCA_013214445.1 Ekhidna sp.
TAGCGTCATCGATGATAGATACTTCGATGAGTGTATCACACGCATTACCTGCTGTGTTGATGATATGCGCGGTATAAGTTCCTCCTTGTAGGCCGGCGTATGTTTGACCTGTTGAAGCAACTGCTGCGGTGGTATCTGTACCGACATACCAGTTGATGGTGTAGTTATTGATGTCTGATCCATCGGTTACATCAACCTGAACTTGCCCATTGTATGCGCTTCCTGTGCTTGTAGCCAGAGCGGGATCACAGACGGTATTATTTGTGGATCCTGATCCAATTGCAGCAGCTTCAAAAGCAGGCACAGTAGGGTTGGAAAGAATTTGAACATTCAAAGAGTCAGACGCACATCCTAAAGACGAAATAGCAACCACTCGATAATTCCCGTCTTCTAAACCTGAAATGGTTGCTGATGAGCTTCCGGAGATGGGAGCAGTGTCATCAAGTTGCACACCGCTAGCATTGAACCAGTGATAGGAGTATGTATCCGCAGGAGAGACTGAGATTGATGCGCCCCCATTAAAAGTCCCTGCTCCACAGTTATTATTGTCGGTGATCCCAGTCAACGATATCGTTGGGGTGGTGGTATTTTCACTCAATATAATTGACTCAGAAGCATCACATTGCAGTCTAGTGTGAGTAAGTGTTACAGAATAATTGTTTAGGTCTCCAGAAAGTCCACTGATGGTACTGTTGTTTGTTCCCGAGAAGGAAGCATTTGAATTGTTGCCTAGATCATCTCCAGGATTGATAGCAACTCCATTGTAAAACCACTCAAAATTATAGTTGGTGGTACATTCTGAACATATCTCATCAGGATCAGAGCTAGCGTAGGCACTCAGCTGACCATTTCCTGTGTCACAAGAGCTATCTGTGATATCTTCAACTAAGATAACTGTCGGTACAAAAGGATTGTCACCTACGGTTAAAGTGAGTTCTACTGTTTCACAATTCGTATTTATGTATTCCGCAACGACTGTATAATCCCCAGACACCCGATTAGAAATAGAGTTGAGTCCCACGGTAGGGCCTGCCAGGACAGGATCACTGGAATCATCTCCATCATACCAAGTGAATCTAAAATTATTGATATCGTCTCCTTGCATACTTACTGATAAAAATCCATTTGCTTCGCTTGGATTACAAGAAGTGTTGTCATTGATCGTTTGCGCAGCTGCAAACTGCGGAGTTGTAGTCACATCGCTTACAACAATGTCTTCGAAATTTGAGCACTGTGTATCATCATTGATGACGTTAACTCGGTAATTTCCGGGAGCCAAGTTTGAAAAAGTGAAGGGATTGGTACCATCTGCAACGATCTCGTCTGAACCAATCTGAGAACCGGTGGCAAGGGTATGTCCATCAAATAACTGATAGGTGTAGCTGGCGGGAGCGGAAATACCTGATGGCATAGCCACAGTAACGTCTACGCTTCCAGCATCTGTATCACAATTGTCGTCATTCGTGATGCTTGTGGCGATTTCCGGCTGATCAGTGGCTCGATCGATGGTAAAGGGAATCTCTACAGCTCCACAACCAGTAAGGTTATCGTAGACTACCAGAACGTAATCTCCATTATCAAGATTGTCAAATTCCCCAGATGTATTTATGTAATCTGCATCTCCAGATGCACTTGTCCCCTCATACAATTCAAATCGGTAAGGAAATAAGACAAATGTTACTGAATCAACAAAATTACCTACAGACCCGGCATCTAAGCTTTCAAATTGGAATCTGGTTACAAATTGATCAGCTGGAACTGTGTAAGTCCCATTGTATACAGCCCATTCGGAATTGCCAGTAGCAAAATCTCCCTGAGCTACCTCAGATCCGACAGCACCAATACTGACTCTAATGTTATCAACGCCACCACGTCCTCGATGTGCAAATGTCCATGAAAACAAGCCACCAGGAACAGTACTTAGATCAAAGTAAAGAGCTCCTATTCTATTTGCTAGTATTTCAGCAAACTGCTCTCCCGAGAAAGCAGGAACCCCTTGGAACCCATCATTCCAAAATTCCATAATGTTATCTGAAGCTGTCGTAGACCATCCTGGCACTTCGTCTTGTGGCACAAATGAGAATGTACCACGATTGTAAGGGGGTTCCGAAATATCTGGATCTTCAAAATCACTATTGATATTTCCAATTGAAACATTATTTACATCTCCATCTACTACTTCAGAGGCATCAATTGATCCTAAAACAGCTGGGTCGCAACTGTTTATATCGTTAATTATAAGCTGTGTGGCATCTGTAATCAATGAGCCAGGATTACTTCCTACTTCTATAGTCCTTACTTCAAAACAGCTGGTCGCATCATTGGTAACCCTTATGGAATAAGTTCCTTCTTCTAAACCTCCCAGTTCATACGGATTGTCAGCTACTAAAAAGGCACCAGGCGCTGCAGTGCCTGGTAATGCATTTGATGCAAGTGTATTAGTTCCTAGGAACCACTCAAAAGTAAACCCTGAAACGGTACCAGCACCATCTCCATCTGCACTAATGATACCATTCCCTGCTACACAAGAGGAGTTGTCCTGAACAAGCGTTAACGTCGGGTTTGGAGCCGTAGAATTGTCATTGACAGTTACTGTAACTGCATCAGAAGTACACCCTGTTGAATTCAAAGTAGCAGTTACTGTGTATTCGCCGGGGTCAGGGACTGTATATGTAGCTCCGGTAAAGTCCGCAGTTGGTTTAATGCTTGAACCATCGTACCACTCAAATGTAAAGTCCGCAGTATTGCCACCAACATTGGCTGCTAACTCACCCGTTCCACCACATGTTGTGATATTGGTGATCTCAACAGTTGGATTTGCTGGATTAGAAACACTAGTTGATACTGTTCTACTATCGGATACTGCACAGCCTGAGACATCTTCGGTAACTTCTACTGTGTATCCAATTGCATCTAAATTGGAGATGACATCTCCCGTGCCAATCGGCGTTACACCCTCTGATTGTATAAACCAAGTAAAAGAGAATCCATCTGCTGCAAACATCGAATCTTGAGGAACTCCAGCTACCTCAGTTGTATATGCAAATGCACCAAGAGATCCGTCAGGTGTAAGACACTCTGTCAAGGGAGAAATTTCATACACTCCAACCTGATACTGTGGAGTGTCGACTAGGTCGATTGTAACTGCAACAGTATCGGAATAGCATTCAGTCGTACCATAGTATCCTACCACATTGTACGTACCGTTTGCCATTTGAGGATATTGGCTACCTGTATA
>JABSPG010000536.1 GCA_013214445.1 Ekhidna sp.
TGTGTAGGTCGTTTCGCCACTTGGGATTTCCACCTTTTCTGCAACCTCAGTGGTTTCCTCGGTTTGCTTTTCAGTGGTGGTACAGGCTGTAAAAAGCACTGCCGCTAGTAAAGTGTAAATTTTTGATTTCATCTTCGTTAGGTTTGTTTTTTTAAAGTTAACCAACCTGATCAAGTTAATTTCACTTTGTCACAAAGTCGTGTTGTTGGATTCTTTGTGCAAGCAAACAGGACTCAGAATTCAGTTCAGGAAGTTGTTGATGTGTTTCACCAGATCTGTAAAAACTTCCTTGTCCTGAAGTAGATTACTTGACTCTCCTACTGCCGTTGGTCTGGCTACTGTACGTTGCGAGGCTTGCAAGTACTGTTCGCACAATTTAAGATCCTTAAGTATTGGATTATTTTGATCTAGCGAGCAAGCTAATCGAAACTCTTCCAGATAGGACTGATACCATTGATTGACAGAGCTGAAGGATACTAGAGCGGTGAAATAGTGTTCCAAGACGTCTTCACGACCTTGAACAATGGTAAGTTTCTTAAGATCAAAAGACTGTTCTTGGAGAGACCAGAGCTTCATTACTTCTTCCGTATGCGGACTAGCCGCCTGATAAAACACATCCGTCCGGTACAGCGAAGAAATGACAAGAGAGGCACCTTCAGTCAGGGATTGGATAAGCGATTTAAAATTCTGGCCCGTTTTATCTCTGAAGAAAAAGGCTGGGGCGTATTTGCCCTGAATATGCATATAATGCAACATGGTTTCTTAAGATACTAAAACCATGCGAGAACTACTCACTTAATAATGATACAATGTCTGGGTGCCCATGCTTGGAGGCAAAAGTTAGCGCAGTATCTCCCTGTTTATTTTTAATGCTTTTGTCTGCACCTTTGGAAAGTAGCATTTGTGCTATTTCTTCATATCCTTTGAAAGATACTCTCATGAGTGCAGTATTGCCTGAAGCATCTTGAGCATCTATTTCAGCTCCATTTGCCAATAGAACTTCCGCCAGCTCTTTTTTTTCAAGGTATGTGGCAAGCACTAGGGGTGTGAAGCCTCTTTCGTCTGCTGTATTTACTATTTCCGGTTTGTTTGTGATTAACTCTCGGAGCTTATCGATATCGTTATTATAGATCAATTGGGCTATTTCCATGATTGTTTAGAAATAAAAAAAGGCCCACTTTTCAGCAGGCCCTTAGGTGTATGAATATTACTTTAGGTCGAATCGGTCATGGTTCATAACCTTCGTCCAAGCTGCAACAAAGTCGTTTACAAACTTCGTTTCAGCATCGTCAGAGGCATAGACTTCAGCAACAGCTCTAAGTTCGGTATTTGAGCCGAAGATTAGATCTGCTCTAGTTCCTGTGAATTTCACTGCTCCAGTTCTCCTGTCCTTACCTTCAAAGTGCTTATCATCATCAGCTGTAGCGCTCCAGGTGTAGGTCATATCTACCAAATTCTTGAAGAAGTCGTTGGTAAGGTGACCCACATTGTCTGTGAATACACCATGGCTAGAGCCATCATAGTTGGCACCAAGTACACGCATTCCGCCGAGAAGTACAGTCATCTCTGGAATAGAGAGCGCAAGGAGGTTTGCTTTATCTATTAACAAATCCTCAGCAGCAATGTCAAGGTTTGCATTCTGATAGTTTCGGAATCCGTCTCCGACCGGCTTCAAGTAGTTGAATTGCTCGATATCGGTTTGTTCTTGCGAGGCGTCACCTCTACCTGAATGGAAAGGAACAGAAACAGAATGGCCAGCATTGCTCGCAGCTTCTTCAATTGCTGCGTTTCCTGCCAATACAATTAGATCTGCCATGGAAATTTCTCCGCTGAATTCCTTTTGGATTCCTTCAAGCACATTCAGTACTTTATCTAGTTCTTCAGGATTGTTCACCTTCCAGCTTCTCTGTGGCTCTAGTCTGATTCGAGCTCCATTAGCTCCACCACGTTTGTCTGAATCTCTGTATGTGGATGCTGAAGCCCATGCAGTTCTCACCAATTCGGAAATGGACAGGCCAGATGCCAACACCATCTTTTTCAATGAATCGATATCTCCATCGCTAAGCGTGTAACTAACCTTAGGGATAGGATCTTGCCAGATTAGCTCTTCGCCAGGAACTTCAGGTCCAAGATATCTATCGATAGGGCCCATGTCTCTGTGCGTAAGCTTGTACCACGCTCTTGCGAAAGCATCCTCAAATGCTTTGTGATCTTCATGGAATTTCTGAGAGATTTTCAAGTACTCAGGATCGGTCTTTAGCGCAATATCTGCGGTTGTCATCATCAAAGCTTGCGTACCATTGGGATCATTTGGCATTGGGGCCATCTTCGCTTTTGATTCTGCGGTTGGTGTCCACTGATGCGCCCCTGCTGGACTTTTGGTCAGTTCCCACTCATAGTTAAGCAGCACGTCAAAGTAGTCTGCATCCCATTGGGTAGGATTTGGCGTCCATGCACCCTCAATACCACTGGTGATGGTATCTTCAAGTACACCACTCTTGTACGTGTTTTTCCATCCTGTACTCATTTCCTCAATAGATGCACCATGTGGCTCAGCACCTACGTACTGTCCCGGGTCGGCTGCTCCGTGTGCTTTTCCAAACGTATGACCTCCAGCGACTAAGGCTACTGTTTCCTCATCGTTCATGGCCATTCTGCCGAACGTTTCTCTTACATCTTTTGCAGATCCCATTGGGTCAGGATTTCCATTTGGGCCTTCTGGATTTACGTAAATCCATCCCATCATTACTGCAGCAAGTGGGTCTTCAAGGTCTCCTGTGGCATATCTATCCTCATTGGCTCCCCACTCAGTCTCGCTACCCCAGTATACATCTTGCTCTGGCTCCCAAATGTCCTCTCGTCCACCTGCAAAACCAAAAGTTGGGAATCCCATAGACTCAAGGGCACAGTTTCCAGCAAGAATCATCAAGTCTCCCCAAGAAATTTTATTTCCGTATTTCTTTTTTATTGGCCACAATAAAAGCCTGGCTTTGTCCAGGTTACCATTGTCTGGCCAGCTATTTATTGGAGCAAACCGCTGGTTTCCTGTACCAGCACCCCCACGTCCATCTCCTACTCGATAGGTTCCGGCACTATGCCATGCCATTCTAATCATCAATCCACCATAGTGACCATAGTCCGTAATCAAAAACATTTGTGTTTCTGGAAATGCTGGGCGCGGTTTTTTTATTACAATGTAATGGAATCAAAAAGATTCCATTACAGCGTG
>JABSPG010000537.1 GCA_013214445.1 Ekhidna sp.
GAGATGCTTCGTGTCTCAGCATGACATGACTCAAGGTGACCATTCAAAACGAATGTCCGTCTGAGCTTGTCGAAGACTGGGTTGTCGAAGATGTTTCTAATTCTTAGGTTAGCCTGAATTTATTTCAGGGTCTAGTTGCACCCTCAGTCAAAGCTAATGAGAGATACTTCGTACCTCAGCATGACACATTAAAAACACCCTTCGACTAGCTCAGGGTGACAGTAAGATAAACTCAGGGTGACAACCTAACAAACTCAGGGTGAGCTATCTCATCAGCGATCTTTTGACAAACTATAACCATTAAAAAAATTACAAAATGAAAAATACCGTTCAAACCCTTTTAGTCCTTTTGCTTGCCTCTATCGTGCTATTCCAATCGATTGTACACCAAAAAGCAATTGATGAAGCAAAAACGCTGACGCAGCAATTCGCCGCACACCTTGATACACTACAGCTCATCAGTATGCAGTACGAGACCAACCACCAGCGGTACGTTGCGCTACATAAGAAACTACTCCATACGCAAAAGCGAGCGACACACCTAAGTTCAGCGCTATCTGTAATTTCAAATAATCAACGAGCTGAATTGGAACAAATTCAGGAAGAGCTACAAAAACTGGTCGCGTATGATCGGAAACACTTAATCCAATCCGATCCTGCCATCGACTCCTTACTTTTTCTGCCATGAGAGGGTTAGTGATCTTCTTTTTTACCCTGCTACCCCAATGGATGCTGGCCATGCAGCAACCCGTCTTTCACCAGGGTGATCATCGCCTCCTGGTGTATGCAGGAGATACGGTCGCCATCCTTGCTGACAGTGCGTACATCATCAGCACCGTGCAAGCCAATCTGATCAACCAACGATTATGGGCTTTGCGAAACGCTAAAGAGACGAATCGCACCCTATTAGAAACAAACGCCGAATTAATTCAAAGGGCCAATGCGTTGGAAAGCAAGCTGGGTAAACTCCTCCGTCGCATGAATGGAGATCATGAACTGGTGGATACCGCCTTTGCACTTCTACTCAAAGATCTGGATGACCACATCTCCTTCCTTCAATCAAGCAATCAAATGCTATCCGCCACCAATAAACAGCTGGAGGAAAAGCTAGCGGACATGGATCAGACCTTACAGCAATTGCGCAAGGCGAACCGTCGTATCGGTTGGCAAAATACCAGAGATAAGATCGCCATTGGATTACTGGCGTTTAGTTTGGGAGTGTTGGTTGGTCTGTAACTCTTTCCGAAGGATCAGGGGTACAGGTGATTGGTGTAGCACCATCCGGGATAGTTACCCTGAACTTGTTTCAGGGTCTAATTACAAACTCGCTATAGGTGATAAGAGATGCTTAGTACCTCAGCATGACACAAAAAAGCACCCTCGTCAGCATGACTGTTGGAGGTATAATTGTGGCGAGAAAACTTAGCTTTGGTGCCTTCAAATTCAAGGGTGTCTAATTCTCAGATTACCCTGAATGTATTTCAGGGTCTAGTTGCATCCTCACTCAAAGCTAGTGAGACATGCTTCGTGCCTAAGCATGACACCCTTCGATAAACTCAGGGTGACAATAAGCCAACTGGGGGTGACTATTCAAACAGAGTGTCAGTCTGAGATTGTCGAAGACCGTATTCTCGAAGACGTTTCTCATACTAAGAGGTCACCCTAAACTGGTTTCTGCAGCTATACCAATCCAATAATCAGGTACTGAAAGACTGAACTACTTAAGATCAATCAATTCAGCATCTGCCGAACTGACTCCATCCAGTTCTTCATGCAGCTTGTCGCCAGGTCTTAACCCCACGATTTCTATGCTACACTCTGGGGCCATTTGCTTCGCCAGATCAATGACCTTAAAAGACTCCATCTCAGGGGCCGATACTGACACTCCGGGGGACATTAAAGAAGCAAGGACAAATGATGCTGCAGCAGCTGGCGAAATACAAAATCGCGTAGCTTCCGGATGTGTCACTTTGATCACACCTGATTTGCGTTGCTTTTCGAAAGCTTCAAAAACTGAGCCTCGTGAACCGATGATGTTTCCCAAGCGCACAATGCCAAAATTATCACCTGCTTGTTTAAAGAGTTCTTCTGCTTGTAGCTTTGACTTGCCATAGATGCCTGCTGGATTGACCGCTTTGTCTGTAGAAATTAGCAGGGTACGCTTCACTCCTGACTGCTTTGCTGCCTGGATCACGTTCTCTGTACCCTTCACATTGGTCTTCCAGCATTCGTCTGGATTTTTTTCCGCCATGACCACATGCTTGATGGCAGCCGCATGAATGATATAATCTGCACCTTTAACCACCTCTTGAAGTCTTGCTAAATCTCGTACATCTCCCAATTTATAATGAAGGAATGGATACTGTGTGGCTGGATAATCATCCATCATCTCCAGCTGCTTGATCTCATCTCGAGAAAAAACAACTACTCGGCCAACATCCTTACATGTTTCAATTATTTCCTTAACAACAGCTCTCCCAAGAGTACCTGTACCTCCAATAATTATGACGCTTTTTTCTTTCAAGTGAATGATCTTAATCTGAAACTCATTTTGTTGAATAAGCCAATAATACTTTCCCAAATTCAGTGAAAACATCCAACTCTTTCTCAACAATCGTTTTCACCATAGGTAAACTCATGGCTCCATAATCATGCACGGCAATGTTTCTAAACCCAACCATCTTTTTAAGTTTTTCTGACATTTTAGTCGAGATGATGGATTTCTCATGCAGTAAATCAAACACCTCTCTGGAGAATTTAGGAATTCCTATTTTTTCTCTCCTAACAATATGAGAAGCAACATCAATGCAAGCTTGGCAAGCTCTTTCTAAATTCAGAATAAGTGCATCTTGATAGGTGAAATTATGTATCCAATCTTTCTCAGCTTCTTCATGAATTCGACGCAAACACTTTTCTATCGTCGCAACCTTATTTTGAATGACATCATCCATACACAGATAGGTCAGCTTTTATGCCATCCAATATCACTTTTCTATCTTCATTTAACGTGATGTACAGTTGGTAGATTTTATCCTCAATAGCACCCATATCATAGTCCTCCTCACAAAATAAGCGAATTCCTCTTCCAACAATTTCCATTTGTTGAACTGTATTTGCTTCCTTCAAATCTATAAGATCAACATCACGCTTAACTAAATCTGCGATTTTGCTCGCCACCAACCATACAGCTTCCTTCTCGTGGGATTTATCTGACACGAAGGCAAGGT
>JABSPG010000538.1 GCA_013214445.1 Ekhidna sp.
AGGATATTGGCCTTCTTGGTACCAGCTTCTTGAGTACTCATAGGTGCTTGGACCTTTCCATACTCCATTGTCCTGAAGACCACCGTAGACATTGTAGGGTTCAGCCATATCAACAGCAATTGCATAGAACTGACCGACAGATGGGGAATTGCAATTGGTCCATGTAGCTCCGGTATCAAAACTGATATAAACGCCTCCATCATTCCCAAGTATCAAATGCTTCGGATCTTTTGGGTTGATCCAAAGTGCATGGTGGTCTACATGAACATTGTCTTCATTGATGCTTTTAAAGGTTTTGCCACCATCATCTGATCTTACTATTGAAACGCCCATGGTATAGATGACATCTGGGTTTTGTGCATCCACCCTTACCTGACCGAAGTAATAACCATAAGAGAAGATCATGCTTTCGATGTAGTCTTCATGTGTTTTCTTCCAGGTCTTCCCATAATCTTCTGAACGATACATTTCACCACCTTTTACAGGCGTGTCGAAAAGTAGAGAGTTGGCATCTTCGGTGTATACCACAAGGTCATTAGGTTTTACTTTCCCACTTTCTACGTCTTTTTTGATATCGACTGCATTGTAACTACTTGGGAATCTATTTTCGTCTAAGAATTCATTAATATCCTTGTTTTCCAGAGCTAAAAACTGCTCTGTATTCATGGAACGAAGTTGATCTTTTGTCAAAGTTTCCATTTTAGTTTCTTCTTTGGCTCTGCGATCTTGGTTATCTAAGATTGCGTATGCAATGCTTGGGTCAGAAGGAGCGAAAGATAAACCGATACGCCCTGTTCCTTTTGTGTCTGGAAATCCAGAGTCATCGGCTATCTCGCTCCATGTTTCTCCGGCATCTTCCGATCTGTAGATGGCGGTTCCGTCTCCTGCCTCGATAAAATCCCACGCTTTTCGATCTTTTTCCCATGCCGCTGCGATTAAAACTTTTGGGTTGTCGGGGTGCATAGTAAGATCTACTATTCCAGTCCTATTGTTGATAAAGAGCGTTCTAGTCCAAGTATTACCTCCATCGGTGGATTTATAGATTCCACGTTCAGGGTTATCTGAATACAGGTGTCCAAGTGCCGCCACCCAGATCACTTGAGGGTCTTTTGGGTCAATCAAAATCCTACTGATGTGATGAGTTTCTTCCAATCCAATATGATCCCACGTTTCTCCATTATTCGCTGATTTGAACATGCCGTAACCGGAATATGACGACCGACTTGAATTGTTTTCGCCCGAGCCGACATATAAAATATTATCCCCCCAATCCACCTGTATATCTCCGATGGTCATAACAATTTGATTATCAAAGATGGGAGTAAATGAAGCTCCATGGTTTTTTGTCTCCCATAATGATCCGGATGCATATGCGACATAGAAGTGAGCAGGATTATCAGGATTGACAGCCAGATCCACCACTCGTCCGCTCATTACGGTGGGACCAACGTTACGGAATTCAACGCTCTTCAGAAGGGAGTTTTTTTCCAGTTTCAGTCTCTTTTGGTAACCTTCCCATCTTGCCTTAGCTGAAGTAGATTGGGGAATCTCATTTGTTCTTTTTCTTTTTTGACTGAAGAGGGAAAAAGTGGTAAGTAGTAGAATTGAGAAAAGAATGGATAATCGCATAGGTTAGATTTTTATAAGTTAGTAAGTATAACTTAAATGTTTCTGAATGTAAAAGGACACCAACCTTGAGGTTAATAGATCCTCTTTAATAGATTGGGAATGAAATGTTAGATAAATTGTTTAAAAGTCAGTCAAGTTAATAATAGATGATTACCATATACCATAACCCCAGATGCGGCAAGAGCAGGCAAACCCTTGGATTGATAAAGGATAAAGGAAAAGACTATGTCGTCAAGGAGTATCTGAAAAATCCTCCATCTAAGGAAGAACTAGGTCAAATTGTAGATTTGCTGGGTATCAAACCCAAAGATTTAATTAGAAAAGGAGAGGCCGAATTTAAGGAACATTTTAAAGGTAAAGAGCTTTCAGACGATGAATGGCTAGATGCGATGGTGACCTACCCCAAATTAATTGAACGTCCTATTGTCCTTTTTGATCATAAGGCTGTCATTGGTAGGCCACCGGAAAATGTGCTGGAAATAATCTAAACTTTAGACTAGAAGATGAAAGCAATTCTAGTAGAGAAACATGGTGGGCCTGAGCAGTTGGTTTTTCGTGATCACCAGATTGAATCACCCGGTCCTGGCCGAGTCAATATCAAAGTTCATTATGCAGGAGTAAATTTTCCAGATACGCTGATTATCAGAGGTAAATATCAATTCCAGCCTGATTTGCCATTTACTCCTGGAGGAGAAGTGGCAGGTGTAGTTTCTGCGGTAGGTCCAGATGTTACAAACATCAAAGTTGGTGATCGTGTGGTCTCAGGTACTTCTTGGGGAGGTTTCGCGGAAGAGGCTCAGGGTTTTGCAAACAATTCATACCAACTGCCTGAAGCGGTTAGTTTCAAGGATGCTGCTGCTGTTCTGATGACACATGGTACAGTCATTCATGCATTAAAGGATCGCGCTAAGTTGCAGAGTGGTGAAACCTTAGCAGTTCTAGGGGCTGCAGGAGGTGTAGGTACTGCTGCGATACAATTAGGCAAATCAATGGGAGCTAAGGTAATTGCATGTGCTTCGACTGATGAAAAACTTGCCTTTTGCAAAGAGCTAGGAGCTGATTACTTATTTAAGTACACACCTGAAAACCTAAAGGAGGGATTGAAGGAATTAACTGAAGGGAAAGGAGCAGATGTGATTTTTGATGCGGTAGGAGGCGCATACGCAGAACCTGCCTTTCGAGGAATTGCTCCAATGGGTAGATATTTAGTTGTTGGTTTTGCTTCGGGAGCTGTTCCAGCTATTCCTTGGAACTTACCACTTTTAAAAAGCGCTTCGATTACTGGAGTGTTTTGGGGTAGCTTTTTTAGAAACTTCCCAACAGAGAATAGAGCAAACATTGATGCACTTCTAAAGATGCTTGAGGAAGGCTTGATAATTCCTCAGATTGATGAAGTGTTTCCCCTTTCAGAAACCAGATATGCTTTAGAAAAAATCGAGAGTAGACAGGTTAAGGGGAAAGTTTTAATTGAAATTTGAAAAACAAATCATAGCAGCGGCTCTAAGTAGCTCCACACAGTTTCTGCAACAATCTGATGGCCCTCTGGGGTAGGATGAATGCCATCAGAAAGGTTTAATTCAGGATTTCCTGCTACACC
>JABSPG010000539.1 GCA_013214445.1 Ekhidna sp.
TGCGTACCGTTAAACTGATAATCTGCATCCCCAGATATTAACAGACCTCCGACGGCATTTGAGTTTCCAGTAGAAAAAACAGGTGAGGTTGCTGATGTTCCATTGAGTTCAATTACAATTCCTCCATTATCAAAAGAAGCACTATTTCCTATCTCAAAGGAACCTGCCACCTCAAATGGATTAGCCTCCAATGAATTTTCAAGTATTACTGTTCCTCCGTCTTCAACGATGAAATCTCCTAGCACAGAGAGTTGATCTGTGCCAAGATTCACCGTACCCCCATCCGTTATTCGCAGAATACCATCTGTCACAGTAATGTCTGCAATCTCTAGTTTAGTCTGTGCATCCAAATCCAACACTGGGAATGGTATTGCTAAAGGAATGATAGCACTTATGGTATTTGATGGAAGGCCTGCACTCCAGTTGCCCGCAGTGAACCAATCATTGGTACCAGAAAGCGCATTCCAAGTTGTAACAGTAACTGGCGGCCAGGTTATGAAACTTGGCGGATCATTTTCGTAAGAAGCTCCATCTGCACCTAGTGTTCCGGCAGTGTTTGTAAGATTTAAATTCGTAGCTGCAGCAGCAATGATCCTAACATTAGTTGTTGAATCTGAAGCAGAACTTGTTGGAGTTCCATCATAATTGAAGGTTATGTTGTCAATGTTTATAGTTCCACCCCCTAAGTCAGCTTCAATATTGATATATCTTCTAATAGTGCCAGCTGTAGTAGACATATTATTGAAGGATCCATTGGAGAAAGTTGAATTCGTTCCAGATCCATCTTTCCTTATCAAATCAGCTCCACTCAAAATCTGAATACCTGCATTAGACAGGAAACTAAAGCTGTAGTTATCGGCATCAATTGTTCCTCCTGACTCGATGGTAAGTGCTATTCTATCTCCACCTGAAGCTCTGGTGAATGAAGCCAAATTACCTGAAGTTCCATCTAGCGTGAGATTACCAAACACCTGCAGGATAGCCGCCTCACTAAGGTTATTTCCACCGTCCCCATCATCATCATCCGTACTAAAACTTAAGGTAGCACCTTCATCAACGATCAATGTCCCTCTTGCACCGATTACAGATGTTTCTGGAACAGGGTCACCACCATCATTATTTCCAAGTTGCAGTTCGTTTCCATTGAGATCTAACGTTCCTCTCGTTAAGGTAAGTGCCGTTTCAGTCACTCCTCTCAGGCTTCCTTGCCCCTCGACCGTTAGACTACCGTTCAACGAATACGTTCTAATGAAATCGCCAGTCGTAGTTCCATCAATAATCAGATTGGCGAACTGGTCATTGTTTGTAGTTATTGTTTTGGCGTCATCGGCAGCTGAATTGTTGGAGTAAAAGGTAACAGTACCCTCCTGCTCATCAAACGAGGTTCCTTGATTATCCCAGTTTCCTCGAACCTCAATCGCATAATCCGAGGTAGAAACATCCAGCTCAGTAATCGTAGAAGCTAACGTAATGTCATTTACCAGCAGGTTTCCTAACATCAACTTTTGTCCGGTACCACTAAACGTCAAGTTTGGAATGTTGGTCACATTTGCATTTGCCTGATCAATAGTTGGGATTCGTTGTTGCCCGCCATTGGCTCTATCAAAAATGATCGTTGATTCGGCCCCCTCTGCTCCAAATACGAAGGTGCCGTCAATTACAATATCATCAGAAGCTATATTACTTGTTGTATTTGCAAAGTCAATTTGACTTCCTGCATTTACCGTAACATCACCATTTTCTATATTTAATCCATTGGTGCTAAGCAGAATAGAGCTACTATTCGTCAATTCCAGTGCCGCCAAACTACTGTTTCCGGGATTGACTGTAACGACTCCAGGTACATCTACCCCATCAAATGTGAATGGATCACCTCCATCGGTGGTTATGAGTGTTCCATTATTAGTAATAGAATTTCCTCTAAACCTGAATCTGTCTGCTGTAGTGATAGTAACTCCAGAATTGATGGTAAGTGTGTTCAAAACCTCTACTTCATCAGCACCATTCGGATTCAGTGTTTTTGTACCTGTTCCTCCAAATACCACGTTGGAGAATATCAAATTATCTGTAGCACCGTCATTATCCACGATGTTTTGATCCCCGCCAGCAAAGGTGATGGTAGAAGCCGCAGACGGGGTATAATCCTGAATGTCTACGAAATCTCCATTTAAGGTCAAATCAAAGTTGTCATCAACAAGAACTCCACCAGCATTCATATCGAAATCACCTTCTACAGTGATATTACCTGCTAGAGTCATATTGAAGTTTGAATTAAGAAAGAGATCACCGTAAGTAGTGGCTATGATGATTTGATCACCACTACCATTGTCAAGTGTAGTTGAACTACTTGCTGCAACATTATAGGTCTGAAAATTAGCAGGGAGCGAATTTCCCGAATTATTTTGATATGTTGTGTTTTCGGCTAACGTAAAAGTGTTATCTCCGTCGTTAGTGACATCAAACGTATTTTGATCAAAATTTACTCCCGCATTGACCGTAAAGTCACCATTGATGGTCAGAGCGCTTTGCAGATCTTTTCGCCCGCCACTAAATACAACGTTTTCGAAGGTGTTTCCGGCCAGGTCAGCATCCATATCCCATTCATTATTTCCGGTATGAGCTAAAGTTCCTCCTGCAGCCCATGTAATCATATCTTCCGCTCCAAGTGCAAAGTGATTCGTTCCTGCAGCATTATCTCCGGTAATTGTTACAGTATTAGCTCCGGCTTCTAAAGTGACGTTTCCTTGGCCAAGCGTCAGTGTGCCATTTACCGTGATGTCACCACCTAAGGTTCTAGTAATAATATCTGTATTACCATTTGACAGAAGCTCCAGATTATTATAGCTAATTCCACCGGTTATAGTTTGATTGTTGTCTGCATAAAAGTATCGCACCAATCCTCCCGTCAACGAATAAGTTCCAAAACCATCTGGAAAATTGCTAACATCTTCCACATCCAAAATACCGCCAGACATAAGAAGTGTTCCACCTGAGCCAGACACTGCATTTTCAAACGTTAAATTGACAGTAGACTCTGAAATGGTAAAATCACCAGCAACCGTTATGCTATCATTTACATTTTTGGCGCCAGTGCCCTGAAAAATAAGGTTATTAAAGGCAGTTCCTATAGCACCACCTCCAAAATCATCAATATTCTGATTCCCCTCCCCATTAAAGATCACTGTACCCGTTCCTGGAGTAAACCCAGATAAACCCACGTCA
>JABSPG010000054.1:0-4663 GCA_013214445.1 Ekhidna sp.
GTTTGGTCTTGTTGTTTGGGTAAGACACACTTCGGATATACGGAAACAATTCATCAAAGTGGCTTGCTGCCATATGCTCGGGAGTAGGAAAGTCCCGGAACAAGGCAGGCGTAACTTTGTTGATCCTTGCATCTGTACATTGTGCACTTAGCACCACAGCAACAAGTAGCTCAAACGGATTTGAATACGCTAGCTCGGTCTCCGGTTGTGGGTAGGATTCTGAAAAATACCCCACAAATGCTTCAAAGCGTTCCTTCTTGGTCATTGCTTAAAAATAAGCAGATGCAGGAGCGAATTCAATATGACATATATTTTATTCATGCCATACTGAACTTGTTTCAGAATCTGATCTAATGTCTTACATCTAACAATTAAGCAGACAGAAGATTCTTAGAAGCATATAGGATTCTAGAAACAACATCTTTCGGTGCTTTTAATTCAAAGGAATCAAGCGAAGATTTTGCTTCTTCAAGTTCGTCCAGTTTTGTTCGGAGTTCTATGTCAGTACTCAGCGATCGGTTTATTTCTAATCGCTCGTCCTCATTTACCTCGTCGTATAGAAATCTCAATAAGTCATTTTCTGTAAAGGTTTTTGTCATACGCGTTTTGGGTTTGCTCAAATTTCTTTCTCAAGTTTATCAAAGCATACCTCATTCTTCCTAGAGCTGTATTAATACTAACATCTGTAGCATCAGCAATTTCCTGAAAACTCATCTTCATGTAGTGCCTCATTACTAAGACTTCACGTTGAGTTTCAGGCAAATCCTTAATAAATGCCTTAAGAAGGTTATGGGTATCCTGTTTTATATGTTCTTCTTCTATAGAAGATTCTGAAAAGTCAAGTGTGTTAAAAACACTGCTACCGTCTTCCATCACGATAAGTGGGTAACGCTTAGACTTTCTAAAATGATCTATTGACAAATTGTGTGCAATCCTTAGAATCCAAGGTAGGAACTTTCCTTCCTCGTTGTATCTACCGGATTTGATGGTACGTATGGCTTTAATGAAAACCTCTTGCATGAGATCCTCTGCTGTATACCTGTCTTTTACAATTACGTAGATGGTGGTAAAAACCCTATCTTTATGACGATTGAGAAGTTCCTCAAATGCCTCTTCGTTTCCTCCAATATAGAGGGATAGCAATTCGCTATCATTCAAACTCGTACTTTTCATGTAATTCACCTGTTTGTTAACGTAGAGGTCTATATCATATTGTGGATTTAAGGGTTTTAAATAATTATGTGAGCAAGAACATAAAAATTAAACAACTCGGGAAAGCAAGGACCTTATTTTTGTGAGTCCTTTCAGAACCGAATTCCTTAGTTAGTGTTTGTTATACAGGTATACCCCCAAAATGGTTGGAAATATTGATAAGCTAGACCCTAAGAAATACATCCTTATTAAAGGAGCGAGGGTAAATAATCTCAAGAACATAGACGTAGCGATACCAAGAGATCAGCTCGTAGTTGTCACTGGTTTATCAGGATCAGGAAAGTCATCCCTCGCATTTGATACGTTGTTTGCGGAAGGTCAAAGGAAGTACGTAGAGAGTCTAAGCTCTTACGCTCGTCAGTTTCTAGGCCGGATGGAAAAACCTGAAGTGGATTATATCAAAGGGGTGGCTCCCGCTATAGCCATTGAGCAAAAAGTTTCTTCAAGAAATCCGAGATCTACTGTAGGTACCACCACTGAAATTTACGATTACCTCAAGCTTCTATTTGCAAGAATCGGTAAGACAATTTCCCCAGTATCAGGGAAGGAAGTGAAGAAAGACACGGTAACAGATGTGGTAGACTATATGCTCTCGCATCCTCAGGGTACTAAATTGATGATCTCTACTCCATTAAAGCAAAAGAAAGAGCGAACCTTGACCAAAGAGTTCCAGATCTTAATGAGCAAGGGATATACTCGAGTGCTGATCGATGGGGAAAGTGCTTTTATTCAAGACATTCTGGATAGCAAAAAGGAACCAAAAGGCAGTGTTGAGATTCTGATTGATCGAGCAGTGGTTCAAAACGATGAAGCTACTCAGTTTAGGCTTGCAGACTCGGTTCAAACAGCATTTTTTGAAGGAGAAGGGGATTGTACAATCGCAGTACTTGGAGTAGAAAACAAGCGCTTTTCGGATCGATTTGAATTGGATGGTATGCTATTTGAAGAGCCGTCGGTCAACTTCTTTAGTTTCAACAATCCCTACGGTGCTTGTAAACGCTGTGAAGGGTTTGGAAGGGTTTTAGGGATAGATCCAGACCTAGTCATTCCCGATAGAAACCTATCCGTTTATGAGGGGGCGATAGCTCCATGGAAGGGGGAGACAATGAAGCAATGGGCAGCTCCGCTGTTAAGAGATGGTATTCGATTTGATTTTCCTATTCACCGCCCCATTGCTGAGCTCACCAAAGAACAATATGATCTTCTCTGGACTGGAAATGAATATTTCGATGGCTTAAATGCCTTCTTTTCACACTTAGAATCAAAACTTCATAAGATTCAGTATCGTGTAATGCTGAGCCGATATAGAGGTAAAACAACTTGTCCAGATTGTCGTGGCACTCGACTTAGAAAGGATGCAAGCTACGTCAAGATCGCTGATCAGTCGATTACCGACCTGGTGTTGATGCCAGTAAAGCGATTGCGGCCATTTTTTGATGATATCATCTTGAATAAGCATGATGAGAAAGTAGCGAAAAGGATTTTGGAGGAGATTAAGAATCGCCTTTCATACCTCGATCAAGTAGGTCTAGGGTACTTGACCTTAAATAGGCTTACTAGCACACTTTCTGGAGGAGAATTTCAGCGAATTAAGCTTGCTACTTCATTGGGTAGTGCACTCGTGGGCTCTATGTATATCTTAGATGAACCTAGCATTGGTCTGCACCCAAGAGATACGGATCGATTGATAGATGTGCTAAAGACACTGCGAGATGTGGGGAACACGGTGATCGTGGTAGAACACGAAGAAAAAGTTATGGAGGCAGCAGATCAGATCATCGACATTGGACCTGATGCCGGTGTGTTTGGTGGAGAGTTAGTCTTTCAAGGCAAGACCTCTGAAATGAATGGCGAAACCAAATCGTATACCTCACAATATCTGCAAGGAAAAGAGACTATTCCAGTTCCTGAGAGAAGAAGGCCTTGGCGGTCATCAGTGCTTGTAGAAGGGGCTAGGGAGAACAACCTTAAAAACATAAATGTAGAAGTTCCACTAGGAGTACTTACGGTTGTTACGGGTGTAAGTGGTTCTGGCAAGTCTACTTTGGTGCGAAAAATCCTACATCCAGCTATTGGAAAGCAGTTGGGATTGATTGGGGAGGCCTCCGGAAAATTCACCAATCTAAGTGGGAACTATAAGAAGATCACTCAGATTGAGTTTGTGGACCAAAATCCAATTGGTAAAAGTTCTCGGTCAAATCCCGTCACCTACGTAAAGGCTTATGATGCCATTCGTCAGCTTTTCTCTGAACAGCCACTATCAAAGACAAATGGGTTTAAACCCGCGCATTTTTCATTTAATGTGGATGGCGGAAGATGTGAAGTGTGCGAAGGAGAGGGAACGGTAAAGATTGAAATGCAATTTATGGCAGACTTGCATCTTATCTGTGAAAGCTGCGGTGGAAAGCGATTTAAGAAAGAAATTCTAGAAGTAACATACAAAGAGAAAAACATTGCGGATGTACTAGACCTTTCGGTTCAGGAGGCCATTGAATTTTTTGAAGGTAATAATGCCATAACGAATAAACTTAAACCTCTTTTTGACGTGGGTTTAGGTTACATCAAACTTGGTCAGGGGTCTAACTCACTTAGTGGAGGTGAAGCACAACGGGTCAAGCTAGCAAGTTTTCTATCGAAAGGGAATAAGGCAAACAATACGGAACACATTCTATTCATATTCGATGAGCCTACCACGGGATTACACTTCCACGATATTCGAAAACTATTAGATGCAATTAATGCGTTGGTAAATGCTGGTAACTCTGTGGTGATCATAGAGCACAACACTGAAGTGATAAAGAATGCAGACTGGATCATAGACCTAGGACCTGAAGGCGGAGAAGAAGGCGGTAACCTATCTTTCGCCGGCCTTCCGGAAGATATGATCAAGCTAGATGATAATTATACAGCTCACTATTTAAAGGAAAAGCTGCGGCCCAAATAGTCTAGTAATAGCTATACACTCACTGGTGTTGTGCTAGATGCTGTCACTGTTTTTAGAGTTCCATTGCCAGCTAGCTTGTGCAACTGATCATGAATGTACAATTCTAGCTCTTCGCTTGACTCGTTTGTAATTGTGATCTCCTCTTTATGTACTAGGATAGTCAGGTTTCGTTTTCTGAACTTGATGCTGAACGAGTATCCATCCCACTGATCTGGTAAGAATGGGCTAAAATAGAGTTCGCCTTTTCTTACTCTCATACCTGCGAAACCCTTTGCAAATGCCATCCAGGTTCCCCCCATGGAGGTAGTGTGGCATCCATCTTCTGTATCATTATTGTAATCATCCAGATCAAGCCTTGCAGTCCTGAGATACATTTCATAGGCTTTCTCCTTTCTGCCAATCTTACTTGCTAGGATGGTATGCACACAAGGCGATAGCGATGATTCATGAACAGTCAATGGCTCATAGAAATCAAAATTTCGTTCGATCGTTTCTAGATCGTATTCA
>JABSPG010000054.1:4673-11321 GCA_013214445.1 Ekhidna sp.
GTAAGGTATCTGCTTGTTTGATGTAACACGACCTTAGAATTCTGTCCCAAGACCAGTTTTGATGGATCGGTCGTTGGCTTTTGTCTAGCTGAGCTGCAGAGATTAACTCTTTGTCCAAAAAGCCATCTTGCTGCAAAAACACCTTTCTGCTCTCATCATAGGGATAGTGAATACTGTCGATGATATCCCGCCATTTCTCGGATTCTGCCGTTTCAAAGTTTAGCTTCTTCAATAGCTCATCCAGTTTTTCTGTGCCACTAAATTGCTCAAGAACCTCTAGCGAGTACTTCAGCGTCCAGGCAGCCATTTTATTGGTGTACCAGTTATTATTAACGTTGTTTTCGTACTCGTTTGGCCCAGTCACGCCCAACATCACATATTTCTGTCTCGCTTCACTCCAGTTTACACGCTGTGCCCAGAATCTGGATATTCCAATCAATACCTCTAATCCAAAGTCAATGAGGTATTCTTCATCTCCATGGTAATTGACATAGTCATAAACGGCATAGGCGATTGCACCATTTCGATGGATTTCCTCAAAGGTGATTTCCCACTCATTGTGACACTCTTCGCCATTCATAGTCACCATTGGATACAGTGCAGCTCCATTTACAAAGCCTAACTTCTCGGCATTTTCGATTGCCTTAGGCAGATGCTTGTATCTGTAGAGGAGTAGGTTTTTAGCGACTTGTTGATCAGAGGTGGCAAGGTAGAATGGAAGGCAGTAGGCCTCAGTATCCCAATAGGTACTTCCTCCGTATTTCTCGCCTGTGAATCCTTTAGGACCAATATTTAATCGTTCATCCTCACCAGTGTATGTTTGGTTTAGTTGGAAGATGTTGAATCTAATGCCTTGTTGCGCAGCTACATCACCCTCAATTGTGATGTCGCTCTTGTGCCATTTCTCCTCCCAAGCTTCTTTTTGCTCCTGCAGCAGTCCTGCAAAACCTATTGATTTAGCTTCCTCTACTTGCTTTTGGCATTCTTTCACAAGCTCTGCTTTAGGCAGATAGAATGAGGACACATTAGCTGCGTATTTTTCTATTTTGATCGTTTCCCCTTCCTTGACAGCAAGGGTTTCTATCACTTCTGCGTGTTTTTCGCGAGTATTAGCAGACTCTGATTTTCTATTGGAACCGCCCATGATCTCATAGGCCATACCAGTGGCAACCCAGAAATCGGTTTTTTTTGTGTTGGCGAGCACATACGTGAAGTCTGTAGTAGCATTCTGTTCCTGTTCATTCCAGAACTTTTCGTCGTAGTTGGAATCTTTATTTTTAACATCAAAGTCTACAAATAGTCCGACTTTTATTTCTCCCGAAAAGTTTAATGGAGTGACCTCATAACTTAAAGCCCCGACCTTAGAATGAGTGAGTGAGCAAAATCTTTTAGAGGTAACTTTGACCATTTTGCCACTTGGTAGCTCCGCTTGAAATGACCTTGATAGCCATCCTTCTTTCATGTTCAATTCGCGCCGGAAAGAAGTGACTTCACAATTATGTAAATCCAGCTCCTCTTCACCAAATGTAATACTCAGACCAATCCAGTTGGCGGCATTAAGCACCTTGGCGAAGTATTCAGGATAGCCATTTTTCCACCATCCCACTCGGGTCTTATCTGTGTAGTATACTCCAGCTAGATAGTTTCCTTGCAAAGTCTCACCCGAGTACTTTTCTTCAAAGTTTGCTCGCTGGCCGAATATTCCATTTCCAATACTGAAGATACTTTCAGAGATTGTGTTGAGTTTGGGGTCAAATCCTTCTTCAATGATCGACCAAGGGTCGTGCTTAACGTAATTTTTCATTTAAGAGTGGGTTAGTAGTAATAGGGTAAATTCTTTCATGCTGGGTATAACCACATCAGCTTCTCCAAGGATATCCTTCTCTCCAATTCCAATGCAGTGCATACCTCCTTTTTTTGCAGCTTCTACTCCGGCAGATGCATCTTCAACCACAGTGCATAGTTTGGCGTCTAGCCCTAATTTCTCAGCAGCCTGGAGAAAGACTTCAGGGTCAGGTTTGGAGTTTTTGATGTGATTGCCATCTACGATCACGTCGAATTCTTTGGTAAGCCCAATGGCTTCAAGGATCCGAGTTGCGTTTTTGCTGGAAGAGCCAATAGCCGCAGCAATGTTGTTTTCTTTTAAAAGAGCAAGAGCGTCCATCACACCGGGAAGGATATCTTCTCTTGTCATTTTTGAAATGATGGAGACATAGCGATCATTCTTTTTGGTGATTAACTCTGCTATCTGATCCTCAGGTAGCGAAACTCCCCCAATTTCTAGGATCCGATTCATAGATTCTACCCTACTTACCCCTTTTAGTTGTTCATTGTCTTCTTCAGTGAAGTCTATATTCAACTCGTCGGTAATTGTCTTCCACGATACGAAGTGAGCAGGCACTGTGTCCACGATCACTCCATCAAGATCAAAAATGCAGGCTTTTTTGAGGGGCACGCTGATGTTTAGTTATGTTGTCAAAGTAGTGCTCTTATCCTCGACCTTTTCGTTTACCATTTAAATAAAAGAGCTACTGAGGGTAAGATGGATAGCAAAACTATCGTACTAGACAAACAATCCCTGAGTAAGGACCAAGAATCACCGAAAACGATTGAATCCCCTTTTTGATACCTCAGAGGCTGTTTTTGATGTGAATTTGGAAATTTTTTTTCTAGCTTTTTGAGGATTTAAGCTCGTCAATGTTCGAGGTGACCATACGTTTGACCCCAGGTTCTTCTCTTGGAAAACTGAAGTGCTTTCCTTCGGTTGTGATGGATAAAGGGGGCTCTAAGACGACTTCCTTATGTGATGGAAGATTCTACTAAAAGTTGGTGGTTTGCTTCAGGTTTGCTTTGAATAATGCAAGATAGAAAACCAATTGCTTTATCCTCTAAACTAATGATTCCTACAATTTTGTGCAGGATTGAATTTCGTTGTGGAATCCTTTTCGGTTTACCCAATACGTGTCTAAAGGGAAATCTCTTTTAAGATTCTATCAAGTATTTCCGCATACGATGGTTAATTCTACCAAGGTTGGTGGTTGCATCGGGATTACTTTCAATGATTCCTGATAGAAAACCAATAGCTTTATCCTCAAAACCAAGAATTCCTGCAATTTTTTCGCAGTACTTAATTTCACTAAGGACTACTTTACCATCTACTTTCATGAGTTTGACCACATAGACCAGAATATCTACTTTCTGATCAAAGGTGAGCTCCTCTGCCAATTCTCTAGCCTTGCTTTTATGCTGCAGTAGATCCTTTAGTTGATTCGAAGATATTCCTTCTAAATCAGCAATTCTCTTTATGAATTGCTTTTCTGACTTATCAAACTCTCCATCTGACTGAGCTATCCCTACAAGTGCTTTGAATTTAAACTCCTGATCCACTCTATAATCTATTTTGAATCTATTAGCCCCCTTACGCAACTCCATTGGAAAGGGGGAGCCATGCAATGCTGTATTTTGAATGCCTGTCTTCATCAATTATAAGTAAAGAAAGTTAAGCAACATAATTCCTCATCTGACTTTCAATGCGACTCCAGTTTGGTTGCACATCCTTGTCGTTGTATATGATTTTAGACAGAAATCCAATTGATTTGGAGTCAAATCCAAACATGTTTGCAATCATTTCGCAGAAGCGAATTTCACTCAAGAAAACCTGACCATCGGCCTTCATCACTCGGACAAGATCTGTCAGTATTTCAATTTTTCCTTCAAAGTCAGTTTGAAGTGAAATTGGCTCATGATTACCTTTGTTCTGAAGTTCTTCTTGAACTATAGTTTCAAGCTCTTCACTATTCACATTGTGAATTTTTGCATACTCCTGAATGAACTCCTGTTCAGAAGCTTCATACAAATTATCCACCAACGCAAGGCGGATCATCATCCTAAATTTTTCAAGTCTTTTCATAAAATAATCTCTTTCTATACAAATGAACGGATAACACAATGCGCTGTAAATCAGTATTTTTAACAAAAAAATCTAAGCTTTATGACTAGAGAGGTCTAAGGTTTCAATTGTTAAAGTATTCACCTAAATTTTTGATGGTTTCGTCGTTTACTGGAACGTCATACTTTATGCGACCACTTTCTACTAAAATCACTCTATCACATGACTCTGCTATGTTTTGAAGATTATGACTGGAGACAATCACAGACCGTCCTTGTTCTTTTTGAGATCTGATTAGCTTTCTAAGCTTCGCCTGTGAGGTTGGATCAATGTGAGCAAACGGCTCATCCAAAATCATGTATTTCGGTTCTCCGGCAAGAAGGGATAAAACTCCTATTCTTACCTTAGTGCCAGTCGATAGGTCGCGGATGTATTTTTTGCTCTCTTCAATATCTTGGTTGCAAAATTCTGAATACCTATCCATTAACTCTTCAACCCCAAAAGCAGAATGTTTCATTTCTAAAACGAACTTTAGATACTCTTTTGGTTTGAGAAATTCGATGAGAAATGATTCGTCAATAAAGGCATTTATGCTAGACTGCCAGTCTTTCGAATCATGCAAATCGTTGCCATCAATTTCTATTAGTCCTTCATCAGGCTTTATGAGATCCAGTATTGATTTAAACAAGGTAGTCTTACCTGCTCCATTGTTTCCAACAATTCCTATGCACTCTGCTGGGTGCATCGTTAAATCGGAGATCTCAATGGCCATTTTACCATTAAAGGATTTTTTCAGATTTCGGATTTTTATCATGATTTAAAGCTTTGAGACAGGTGGTATTTCCTCTTTTGTAATGATCTATTGATTGCTGCGATAATTGGTTCCTTGAAAAGCCAGCCGACAATTCCCACAACTCCCAGGCAAAGTGGCTGGGAAGAATCAAACCAGACACCAACTACTCCATAGATGACTATTGGCACTATGATGATAAGGATGGAGCTTACTAAGATCGGCCCTGTGATCATTCCCTGATAGTTGGCTAAGATGCTATCAGTCAAATCTATTTTGGTATCATGAAACGAAGATCTGTAGAGCACAATGGGTATTGTAACACCAATGTTGAACAATAGGGCACTCATGACATAAGTGATGCTGATACCCTTGAAAAAGGCGACTGTAGCAAGCAAAAGTGTCCCAGCAATGCTTATCATCGAGTAGAAATTCCATCTGGCGTGAAGGAATTTTTTCATATCTGTTCCTGACAATAGGAAATCAAAAAATGCTCCCTCCCATCCATATGAATAGATTCCATGCTGTAAAAGAAAGAATCCACTGACCAACAAACCATACAATACAAAGACATCCACAGATGCAAGCATGTCGTTGTAGATAGGTAGTAGTATCAGTGCGATAATCCCGAAGATCAAATTGCTCCTAGTTCTTTTGTTTCTGATGAGTAAGCTCCATTCTAGTTGGAAAAACGGATTTTTAAAACTGATGACAGGGAGATAGTCCATTAGGTCTTTTGCTTCCCTGATTTCATAATTTCTAGCCTCGACATAGGACTTTACAGCTCGATGGGCTAGTAAAGCTGCGATCAGCACTACTGAAATAGAGAACCAAGGATTCATTTGGATTTTAGCAAGGAATGCCATTGAACCATAGTATTCGAAAAAAACCAATGAACATAAAAAAGAAGCTATCGCTACCCTCCAAACTCTTGAGCCAAACTGTACCACTAGCCCTGTGAAGTGATTTGCTAACCATATTAGTGCAATTGAGAGTGCGACTTGCCAATCAAACCATTCGTAGGCCTTGAGGACAATCGCTATCAAAGTTGTGAAGAGTGCTAAAGGTATAATACCGAACAGGGAAGTAAACAGATACTGCATAGAAAGTTCCGAAGAAGGAGGATACCATAGCAGATAGTACTTCAGTTTGGGGTTTGGTCTTTTGAAAACAATTCTGAGTAACAGATCAAGAAAGACATATAGTACTAAGAAGAGTGAATGTGAAGATTCAGAATCTTTAAAGACAAGGCCAATGGACTTAGCATATGCATCAATTTCTGGATAATTGAGAACCGCGAATGATCCAAAAATCAAGGCAAGTAACGCAAATGCTAGGACCTCTCCATCAAAAGATGGATTTCGCAAGATTGATTGGAAGTGATGTCGTATATAGAAAAACCTCATTCAGGTTCTGTTTTAAAGTTATAATGGTTCTCCGTTAGTATCATTGCATTCGAAAAAATTACAACGGCATGCGAAAAAAGATTGTAGCAGGAAACTGGAAAATGAATTGTACCCTTTCTGAGGGAAAAAAATTAGCTTCAGAGGTGATCAATATGGTCGCTGATGAAGTGAATAATGATGCAGAAGTAGTTCTAATACCTCCTTTTGTGCATTTATCGGGAGTTCACAGTCTTATTGGCAGTTCGACACAAGTCTACCTTGGTGCTCAAAATTGTCATCAGGAAAGCGACGGGGCATATACAGGCGAGGTTTCTGCTGCAATGCTGGTTTCTGTTGGCGCTACCCATGTGATCTTGGGACATAGCGAACGAAGAGAGTACTTTCAAGAGTCAGATGATTTATTAGCCGAAAAGGTCCAATTTGCTTTGGACAACAATCTCACGCCGGTATTCTGTTGTGGAGAAAAATTGGAAGTACGTGAGGCTGGAAATCACGAGTCTCTGGTAGGTAAGCAAATTGAGAAAGCGCTCTTTGGCCTATCTCCAGATGAAGTAGTAAAAGTA
>JABSPG010000054.1:11331-13164 GCA_013214445.1 Ekhidna sp.
GCATATGAGCCAGTTTGGGCCATAGGAACAGGAGTTACAGCTTCTGCCGAGCAAGCTCAAGAGATGCATAAGTTTATCAGAAAGGAAATTGCTGCAAAATACAATCAAGAAGTAGCGGACAGCATATCGATCTTGTACGGAGGAAGCGTAAAGCCCGGGAATGCCAAAGAAATTTTTTCTCAAGAGGATGTTGATGGTGGTCTCATTGGTGGAGCAAGTTTAAAATCCAGAGATTTCACTGATATCATAAAAGCATTTGATTAATGGATTTCGTCACCATCAAGGTTACTTGTGGCGCTGACCTGATAGATGTACTCATGGCCGAACTTTTTGAAGTTGGCTTTGATTCTTTTCAGGAGTTGGATGAGGGCTTTGAAGGAAGCTGCGAGCAGTCAGAGTTTGACAAAGAATCTGTTGATAGCCTCTTTACCCATTATAGTGGAGCAACATACGCTCTTAAAGAAGAGGAAAAGGTCAATTGGAACGAAGAATGGGAAAAGAACTACGATCCAATTATTATTGAGGATAAATGCATAGTTAGAGCGGCTTTCCATGAGCCTCGTCCTGAATTTGCGTATGAAATCATAGTGACCCCAAAGATGTCTTTTGGCACAGGGCATCACGCCACCACCTATCAAATCTTGGATTATCAAATGACCATTGAGCATCAGGGTAAACGTGTACTTGATGTTGGCACAGGTACTGGCATATTGGCCATCATGGCACAAAAGAGAGGAGCTTCTTTTTTGGCTGCTACCGATATTGATGAATGGTGCATAGAAAATAGTGAGGAAAATTTTGCGTTGAATAACGTGTTAGACGTAGAGCTTTTCCAAGGGCAGATCACGCTATTTGATCAAGGTGAGTTTGATATTGTAATAGCTAATATCAACAAGAATGTGCTGCTTGAGCAAATGGCAGAGTATAGTAGGAGATTGGTTCTAGGTGGTCAGTTGATCCTTAGTGGATTTTACGAGAGTGACATAGATGATTTGCTCGCTGAAGCTCAATTGCATGGATTGAAAAGGAATACTTTCACTACTAGAAAAAACTGGGCAATGCTTGCCTTGGATAAACTCTCCGTCTAAAACCATCGTCTTATTGACGATACACTGCGTACTTATAAATATCTTTAGCGCTTTATGCGATCGCTATTTTTGTCATTTTCGGTGATTCTACTATTCGCAGGCTCCATTTCAGCTCAGCGATATTCCGAAGATATTGTCGAATTTGAAAATGAGGCAATATCTAAATTACGATCAGTAGGGACTGAATCAGCTAAAAAAATAGCCTTTGACTTTAAGAACGCATGGGATGGAAAATTCACCAATGCCCAGCAAGAGAAGATTCACAGTATTGCGCTGACCATGCAAAAGAAGGGATACAAGTTCTATCCTTATTTCTACCACTATTTTACCTACCTAGCCTACTCCGTAACTCAGGAAGGTCTGCAAACAGATCAATTAAGCAAAGTTCTGGAGATAAATGAGCAAGTGGTTCATACGTTGAGTAAGTCCGAGTATCGAGATTTTCTTTTTGGGCTCAACATCTATTTTGGAAGGAAATACTTGAGTCTAGATAAGACACTATCTGTGCAGGCAGCAGGCGGTGCATATGAGTTCAAGTTGCTAGACGAGTACATCGCTATAGAACCTGAAGAGGAAATGATGGAGGAAGATACTTCAGATCTGATTTCAGATGATGAAATGCCAGAAATTGTGGATGATGCTGCCGGTGATAGCTGGGGAGATTCTGGTGATAGTTGGGGAAATAATGATGATAGCTGGGGAAATTCCAATGATTCCTGGGGGAGCAACGACGATAGTTGGGGAA
>JABSPG010000540.1 GCA_013214445.1 Ekhidna sp.
TCGACATATCCGTCAAAAATAACTCTCTGCCTATCCTTACTTTCACCTATCATCTGAAAGTCGATGCCTTCCATGATGCCGACTCCTCCCGAAATCCCTGCGTTTATGTGGTCGGTAATTATCTTGATAGCATTACCTGTAAATGTTACGGAATCCAAGAAGTCGATATTTGCTTGTATGTTGTCATTCTCGAAAGTAGCAAGTATCTCCGTGCTTTCCCATTCGATGTAAGCATTGATGTCTTGCCCTGCAAGCGTGAACCGTGGCCGTATGGATTTTGATAGCTCTGCCATTATTTACCCCAAATACCCCCGCTTTTGCGGTGCGTCCTTTGTATTAAATTTTCTCTTTGCACAATGTCAATCACTTCTTTTCGCTGTGCGTTGTAATCCTTCCCTAGATAGGTCGGTTTATTGTTGATAGCTTGCTTTACCTCATTGACCGAGCTTACAAGCTCACGCATATCTATCTGCACATTGGTCGGCGATACATCAAAAGCACCGCTTTGATAATCGTGGGCAAGCAATGCTAATTCATCATTGCTCATGTTGCCTATCAAAGCGTTCTGAGCGCCATTGACAACCCTTTCCGAGCCATCAAGGCGCACCAGATGCTTATCAACCCTCTGCCCTGATAGTAGTGTGCTTTCGCCGATAGATGCACCTACATTCTCCGTGCCTTCATAAAATGCAGGCAATGCCCTAACGAACTGTTCCAGTAATGTAATATCTGTTATAGTGCTTGGCAATGGTTTAGGGTCTCCATTTTGTACTTTACCAGAATAAGTTTTGATAGCAGCAAATACTAACTCTGTTTGATTGGCTCGGCGTTGCTCTGCTTCCCTCTGCGCTTGCAATTGCGCTTGCCTTTGCTGCTCTAATGCAATGTTATCCGTGGCACTCTGCGCCCCTCGTTCCGCAGCCTCAAATAGCTGCGCTTGCCTTGCTTGGGAAGCCTCGATTTGAGCGTCTAAGGTTTCAAGCCTCTTTTGGTTTTGGCTTTCAATGAAATCGCCCGCCAATTCAAAAGCCTGCCGTGTAAGCTCTTGTCTTTGCTCTAACGCTTCCTTCTCATTTGCTAAGCGGGCATCTTGTTTCTCGATTAATTTTTGATTTAACTGTTCCTCAAGTGCTAAGGTATCTTCGCCCGCTTGCCTTCGTGCTTCAATCTGCCTATTTAATGCGTCTATCTCATTTTGTAACTGCTCATCATTGAACTCCTTACGTGCTGCGTCAATTTCCTTTTGGGTAGCGTCTAAATCGTTTAAAACCCTCAATAATTCCTTTTGGGATTCAATGCTAGCCTCTAACCGCTGCCGTTCTAGCCTTTTTTGTGTTTCCTTGGCTTGCTTTTCTTCTGCGGCTTGGCGTTTGGCGAAAAGAGCATCTAATAACTGTTGTTGGATGCGCAAAAACTCAACGCTTCCTTTTTTTTCTAAGCTCAAACGTCTTTGCAAGTTCTTGATTTGGTTATCAATCCGCATTTCTTCAAGAGCTGTCAATTCCTCTTCCAAGTTTGCCCCCTCTGCTTGCAGCCTATTACTGGTTGCTATCTGCGCGTTAATATCTGCTTGTAAGTCAATGCTTTCTTGCTGAACTTCATTTAAGTCATTTTGGGTATCTCCCAAGTCTTGCAGCGTTGTACGCCTTTCCCTAATTACTTCAAGTAAACGAGTTCTTAATGCCTCTGATAGCCCTGATTGCTTCAATTCCTCGTTTAATGCTTCAAGGTTGCTTTCAGAAATTAAACTATTCGCATCTAATGTCTGGTCTGTGAACTCTTGCAAAAGAGCTATCTGCCGTGCATAACTTTCCGCTGCTTGCCTTTCGTTTTCTTGCAGAAGGCGAAACCTTTCCGCGGTTGTCGTGCTATCATCGGCAATGATACGCTCGTTTATTGTCTTGATATTATCAAAGGCATCGATAAGTACATCAAGTTCGAGTTCAGCTTGGTCACTTCTTATTTGCCTTCTTTCTGTCGAAGCCTCAGCCGTGGCGCTCTGCAATGCTTTTTCAGCCTCAATTCGTTTCAAAACTGCATCGGTGAAGGCTTGTTCTGCTTCTAAAGTAGCTTTGCCATTCTTATTCGCCTCAATGCTAGCCTGCCTTCTTGCTGTAGCTATTTCAAGCTCGTTATTCGCTATTTCCAACTGCAAGGCTGCAACTTGCTCCGATATAATTAAAAACTGCTCGTTAGCTTTATTTTGGGCTTCAAGGCTTAATGTAGGATCGCCCGCAGCTTGGCTATACAATTCTTGAGTTTTCGTCAACTCACCCAATTGCCTTTCCAGAGCTTGATTTTGATTTGAGTATTCGACCGTTTTTTCAATTGCTTCATCTTGCAAATCAATTATAGATTCTAAACTTTCCTCAAATCCTGAAAAAGACTTTTGCAATTCGCTGAAAATATCTAAGAAACTATCCGAGTTTCTAACGGCTTTAAGTACAGAGCCTGTAAATAATCCAAGTGTTGCCGATAACCTAGCAAGTCCTTTTTCAAGAGTAACAGCACCATCGTTTGACTGACTAAAACTATCTTTTAATCCATCAAGTAAACCTATGACACCAATTGCTGAAAGGCCTTTTAAACCGACAGATAGCTTACGAACCGCAGCCTCATAATTACCCACATTCCTTTGTGATTGCCCGACCGTCTGGTCTATATCTTTTAACCTCCTATCAAGCGTTGTAATCTCACGAAGAAGCTCTTTCGCAGCGTCTGAATTATCTCGATTTTGCGCAGCTAAATCCTTATACTCCCTCCTAAGTTGGTTTAGCCTTGCCGACTGCTTTTCGTAGGCCGTGGTAACATTAGATGTTTGAATTGCAGCTTGCTTATTCGCCTTGTTTTGCTGCTGTATTTGAACCCTAAGCTCTGCATTCGATTTTGCTCTTTCGTCATTAGCTTGGGCTAGACGCTCTTGCAGCTTCAAACGCTCTTTTTCAATTTTATCTAAACCCTGTTGAGCTTTTCTGGATTCTTCAATAGCATCAGTTACTTTCTTGATGTTCTTGAAGCTATCGAAAGGCGTTGTTTGTTCAATGGATTGGGTAGTGCTTAGGATAGCTTTGAATTGCTCTTCAAGCATTACCAATACCTTTTGGAGTGCCTTGGCATTCTTGGTCGCTTCTTCAAATATTCCACCTTCGATTATTTCATCATTATTAATTCTGCCCTCTGACATTGCTCAACGCTTTTTTATGTTGCTTCTCAAGC
>JABSPG010000541.1 GCA_013214445.1 Ekhidna sp.
GCTATTCGTAGGGTTTATAATGATGAGGTCCTTGTATCTGATGCTAAAAGAAGATGAACCCTGATTGGTAGTCCTTTCATGACGGGTTGTACTTAGCCAGGGTGGAGATGAGACTTCATTCTAGATGGTTCCTTAATCCTTATTGCAAGCAAGCGTCAGCCAACAACGCTTAGCCTTATCTGCATACGAGTTTGTAAGATACTTAGTAGCTTGAAGGATAATTCACGCTATGGTACAGTCATATAAACAAAAGCATCAGCTAGCTGAGCATTACGATACGATTCTCATAGGTTCAGGAATGGGATGCCTGGCCACAGGCGCATGTCTGGCAAAAGCTGGACAGAAGGTACTCTTATTGGAAAGGCATTATACTGCAGGGGGATATACGCATGTTTTTAAGAGGAGAGGATACGAGTGGGATGTCGGCATTCATTACATCGGAGAAGTCAATCGAGAACAGGGAGTATTGCGACAGCTTTTCGATTATGTAACGGATGGTGAACTGAAGTGGGCTGACATGGGTGAAGTGTATGATCGCATTGTCATTGGTGATAAAATCTATGATTTCAGGAAAGGAGTCAAAAACTGGAAAGATGAGCTAAAGAAGCACTTTCCAGATGAGCATGAGGCGATTGATAAATACGTGGATCTGGTATTTGAGGCAAGTAAGGCAAGTAGAACCTTCTTCTCTGAAAAAGCCATGCCAAAGGCCATGCAGACGATGTTGGGTGGACAGATGCGGAAATCCTATTTGCAGCTAGCCCGAAAATCTACACTGGAAGTACTGCAAAGCATCACCACAAATAAGGAATTGATCAAGGTTTTGGCAGGTCAGTACGGTGATTATGGACTACCGCCGGCCAAAAGCAGTTTCGTTATGCATGCCTCGATTTCGAAGCACTACTTCCAGGGCGGATGCTTTCCGGAGGGTGGATCAGCTAGAATTGTGGAAACGGTGGAACCAATCATTGAGAAGGCTGGAGGTACTATCTTGACGAATGCGGAGGTAAAGGAAATTATCATCGAAAATGGAAAAGCAGTAGGAGTAAGGCTATGGGATGATAATGTGCTGAAAGCCAATAACATTGTCAGTGGTGCCGGCATTATTAATACCTACCAAAAGATGCTACCAGATCCGTATGTTAAGAAGTTCAAGTTGAGCCAACAATTAGATCAGGTAACGCCATCAGCGGCGCATGCGTGCTTGTATATTGGGCTGAATGGGACTCCAGAAGAGCTAAACTTACCAAAGGCAAACTATTGGGTCTATCCTGATGACTTAGATCACGACGGGTTGGTTGCCAGGTATGAAAAGGACCTAGATGCTCCATTTCCTGTCGTCTATATCTCTTTTCCTGCTGCAAAAGATCCGACTTGGACAGAACGCTACCCTGGTAAAAGCACCATTGACATTATAACCGTAATGCCTTTCGAGGCATTTGAGAAGTGGGAGGATACGAGGTGGAAGAAGCGAGGCGAAGCGTACGAGAGCTTCAAAGACAATTTATCCAAGCGCTTGCTTGAGGTTCTTTACAAACTTGAACCTCAGTTAGAAGGAAAGGTAGATTGCTATGAATTATCCAGCCCCATCACCACCAAGCATTTCATGAATTATGATCGGGGAGAATTGTATGGCATTGATCACGATCCAGAACGCTATGAGAAACGCTTTCTTCAACCCAGAACTCCAATCAAAAATCTGTATCTGACAGGTCAGGACATAGTGACAGCAGGAGTAGCCGGAGCATTGTTTGCAGGATTTCTTACTGCATCTACGATGCTAGGAAAGAACGTAGTGAAAACAGTGCTGAAGCAAACAAAGTAGAGACTATTTACTGTATTGATGAAATTTAACTCAGGTCAATCAAAGCAGGATTTTTTAGATGATCTTCAGAGAGTAACAACTGAAGAAAGTCCGAATCTAGCCTCACTTCCTTCATTATTTCCATTCAGAGAATTCAAGAACTTAAATCCCTTTTATGGTATAATATCAAAAGACAGCTTTCATTTATCAGTTAAGGACGGAGCATCGAATCCTTTACTTGCTTTAGATGGTACTATTTCCAAAATAGATTCAGGCATTGAAATGCGGACTAAATTCAATTTTTTGATACTACCAAGTATTTTCTTATTTCCAGCTATCATTGGTTTTTTCGTAGTTGGGATTGCTTTATCGATCATGACACTTAGACTAGAACCCACGCTATCAACTTTGTTTGCTATCTTCATAGCCTACCGTGTATCTAACAATGTTAAGAAGGAGAAAAAGGAATTGATTGCTCGCTTTTTAGCGAACACCAGTGCCAATCAGTGCTAGTGAATCAATGCTAAATTAGTTTTGTTATTCTATCAAAAGATATCTCGTTGAAGTTGCTGATGATCCTATCAGCCTTGCTGTAATCCTGCTTCTTGGTATGAACACTATCAAACGCTACGCAGTAGAGTCCTGCGCCTTTTGCAGCTTCAATGCCATTGGTTGCATCTTCGATAACGAAGCACTCTTCCTTTTTGAACCCAGTAGCTTCAGTCGCCTTCAGGAAAATTTCAGGGTGGGGTTTGGACGCCTCTAGTTCAGCTCCACTGATCTTGGCTTTGAAGTATTGGTTTAAGTCAAATTTGGTGAATATTCTATCGATGCTTCGCATGGAAGAGGAAGATGCCAAAACCAAGGTTAGGTCATTTTTCCAGTAATCTTCTATCAACGAACGTACTCCTTCAATCAGGTCAAAAGACTTGTCATTCTCAAATATGATATCGTAGTGCCTTCGCTTCATTGATACCAATTCCTCGGCTGTCTGCGGGATGTCATAATGCTCTTTGAGCTCACGACAAAGATTGATGGTAGACTTACCCGTCATGATGCTGTAGAAATCTGAGGAAACAGTAATTCCGATCTCATCAAACATGGCGTAGTATGCTTTGTGATGCAAAGGTTCGCTTTCTACGATTACCCCATCCATATCAAAGATTACAGCTCTTAACATTTAATTTTTTCGCAAAGATATGGATAGGGATTTCCGTGTCCATCATAATGGTTGAGCCCAGTCTGAATTTCTTACAAAAATGAGATATTGGTAATAATCAGCAGTAGAATAATCGGGATGAGCTTTTATGACTGAGCCCATTGGAAGAATCTTTGACATGGTCGCAAGCCTGTTGCTGTCCTTGTATGGTGTTTTGGCTCCATCTACTTTAATGATCGACTTAGAATTTGGA
>JABSPG010000542.1 GCA_013214445.1 Ekhidna sp.
ATGTGGTTGGCACTGTGACGCTGCTCAATGTGGCTAAGGAACAGTGGCAAGGAAGTGACCAAAAAAGATTTTACCATGTTTCTACAGATGAGGTTTATGGTTCGTTAGGATCTGAGGGTTTCTTTACTGAAACAACTTCATACGATCCAAAATCTCCCTATTCGGCTTCTAAAGCATCATCTGACCACTTTGTCCGCGCTTATGGAAATACATACGGACTACCTTTTGTCATATCAAATTGCTCGAATAATTATGGTCCAAATCACTTTCCGGAAAAATTGATTCCGTTGATGATTCACAACATTCGAAACAAAAAGCCTCTGCCAGTCTATGGAAAAGGAGAAAACATCCGGGATTGGCTCTTTGTGGAAGACCATGCTCGAGCCATACATCTTATTTACGAGAAAGGCGAAAATGCCGAGACCTACAATATTGGGGGTTTCAACGAATGGAAAAATATTGATCTTGTTCATTTATTGTGTGATTTGATGGATAAGAAAATGGGTAACGAGGACGGTACTTCGCGCGAACTCATCACATTTGTGACGGACCGAGCAGGTCATGATATGCGTTACGCCATAGATGCTTCAAAGCTCCAGAAGGAACTTGGATGGGAGCCTTCTCTTCAGTTCGAAGAAGGCCTGCAAAAAACAATTGACTGGTATTTTGACAATGAAAAATGGCTGGAGGATGTCACCTCAGGAGATTATTTAAAATACTACGAAGAACACTACGACAACAGATAACTATGAAAGGAATCATTTTAGCTGGCGGATCAGGCACGAGGCTTCATCCATTGACACAGGCGATAAGTAAGCAAATTTTGCCGGTGTATGACAAGCCTATGATCTACTATCCACTATCTACTTTAATGCTGTCTGGCATAAAAGACATCCTGATCATCAGTACTCCACGCGACATGCCGCTATTTCAAAGTTTGTTAGGAGATGGTAGTGGGCTTGGATGCAATTTTTCATACGCAGTTCAAAAAGACCCGAACGGCCTGGCAGAAGCCTTTATTATTGGAGATGAATTCATTGGGAATGATAGTGCGGCTTTGATCTTGGGCGACAATATCTTTTATGCCTCTGGTCTATCTAAGAAACTACAAGCCTGCGCAGATCCAAACGGAGGAATTGTGTTTGCCTATCACGTACATGATCCAGAGCGCTATGGTGTAGTTGAATTCGATGAACAGAAAAAAGCAATTTCTATTGAAGAAAAGCCCGCAAATCCTAAATCCAATTATGCTGTCCCAGGATTGTATTATTATGACAATGATGTTGTAGAAATTGCCAAGAATGTGAAGCCAAGCCCAAGAGGAGAATTAGAAATTACAGACATTAACAATACATACTTAAGTCAAAATAGGTTGAGCGTCCAGGTTTTTGATAGGGGGACTGCTTGGTTGGATACGGGAACATTTGTCTCACTGATGCAAGCAGGAAATTTTGTGCAAGTAATTGAGGAGCGTCAGGGTCTAAAGATTGGATGCATTGAAGAGATTGCTTACAAAATGGGCTTTATTGAAGCTGAGCAGCTTGAAAAGCTAGCACAACCATTAAAGAAAAGTGGTTATGGTGTGTATTTGCAAAATATCATCAGAAAATGAAAGGAACAGAAACAAAACTTCAAGACTGTTGGGTCATCGAGCCAGATGTATACGAAGATGAAAGAGGCTTCTTTTTCGAGGGTTTTAACGCAGATAAATTTAAATCAATAACGGGTGTTGATTTTTCACCAAAACAGTTAAATCAATCTGGATCGATTAGGGGGGTCTTAAGAGGGCTCCATTTTCAAAATGAACCAAAAGCTCAAGCAAAGCTTGTGAGTTGTGCAGAGGGAGAGTTGTTAGATGTGGCGGTGGATCTTAGAAAGGACTCTCCTACATATAGGGATAGCTTTGCAGTAAAATTGTCGGAGGATAATAAAAAACAATTGTTTCTCCCGCGAGGGTTTGCCCATGGATTTGTAGTGCTTTCAGAATATGCTAAATTGATGTATTTAGTTGATCAAGTTTATTCTCCTGAACACGATGCGGGAATTGCCTACAATGACCCTGATTTAAATATTTCTTGGGTATTACCTACTGACGAAATTATTCTTTCTACGAAAGACCAACATTTAAAAAACTTATCAGAAACGCCAATAAATTTCTAATATGAGCAAGAAAGTCTTAATTACTGGGGGAGCTGGTTTCCTTGGTTCACATTTATGCGATCGTTTTCTCAAGGAAGGATTTCATGTAGTGGCAATGGATAATCTCCTGACAGGAGATATTTCGAATATTGAACATCTAATGGGGTTACCTGAGTTTGAGTTCCACCATCATGATGTTTCAAAATACGTACATGTTTCTGGTGATCTCGAATACATTCTTCATTTCGCGTCTCCTGCTAGCCCAATAGACTACCTAAAAATGCCGATTCAGACCATGAAGGTTGGCTCATTGGGAACGTTAAATTGTCTCGGCTTAGCAAAAGATAAAGGAGCCAGAATGTTGATCGCATCAACTTCAGAGGTCTATGGAGATCCGTTGGTACATCCACAGAAAGAAGACTATTGGGGCAATGTGAATCCAGTGGGTCCTAGAGGTGTATATGACGAGGCAAAGCGTTTCCAAGAGGCTCTTACGATGGCTTATCATACATTTCATGGTTTAGAAACAAGAATGGTGAGAATCTTCAATACCTTCGGGCCTAGAATGAGGTTGGATGACGGCAGAGTTTTGCCCACTTTTATTTCTCAGGCTCTCAGAGGTGAGGATTTAACAGCTTTTGGAGATGGAAGTCAAACAAGATCTTTTACTTATGTTGACGATCTGGTCGAAGGTATTTATAGACTGCTTCTGAGTGATTATGCTCACCCTGTCAATATTGGAAATCCTCAGGAAATTACAATCAAAGAGTTTGGAGAGGAAATCATAAAGCTAACAGGATCAAAATCAAAAATCATATATAAAGATTTGCCTAAGGACGATCCGAAGCAAAGAAAACCTGACATTACTCTCGCTAAGGAGATTCTTCATTGGGAACCAAAATTCTCTCGAGCTGAAGGATTGAAACCGACTTTAGAATATTTCCAGGCGAAAGTACTGGGCTAAGTTTTTCAGCTATTTTTGCGCCCTTATTGATTTTTGCGTATGAAGTACAGAGTTGGAATTATTGGCTTGGGGTATGTAGGACTTCCACTAGCTGTTGA
>JABSPG010000543.1 GCA_013214445.1 Ekhidna sp.
CAGCAACTGTATGGTGTTCATCGTCTTTGTCCACTAAGTCGGTATGCTCCTCTTCTATACCAAACAACAGTGTGGCATCGCCTTGAGCATCCAAGTCGATAATCAGTACACGGCCGACTAGTGACATAATTGAACCCAATTGCTGAGTAATTGAGCTTTTGCCAACACCGCCTTTTTGGCTAAAAACAGCAATGACCTCTGCCTCTTCTTTGTGCTTGAAGGATTCTTTTCTATACTTGAAGGCCTTAGAAAGTTCCGAAGCTCTGTGCATAACAACATCAACGGCACCGTATTTCTTCCTTATTGGAGTCAGCACCCCTTCACTTTCAAGCTTCATTACTGTGTTTGGACTGATACCCAAGATAGATGCAGTTACTTTTCGTGGAAGCAGCGGGTCGTAGGTGGTAGCCTTTTTACCGTGTGGGATGCTTTCTCTTCTTTTAGTAAGTCCCTCGGAGTTTGATATTGGTCCGGTTTTGATAACTTCCAAGATGCTTCCCCCTAGTTGGTGTACCTTTTAACTAAATGGTACCTAAACCCTACCAACTGTCAACTGCGGGGATTTTGTTTTTGTAGTCCTCGATCTGAGTCCTGCAGCTGCTAAAATAGTCAGCATCTATTTCTTATTGGTTCGGGTGCCTCGAGTTGAAAAATAACGTTACAAACAAAAGTAACGTTATACCAATAAGAGTCTTCGTTCTATCGAAGAAGGACGCATAGACAAAAAGTAACGTTATAAATAAATATAACGTTATATAGAAAAATAAAGTTACAGACCACCCAAAGGGTATATTTAGGTATAACGTTATATCAAAAAATAACGTTATACCTAATCCTGGAAGCGCAATAATGTAACGTTAGATTTAAATATAACGTTACATTAAGAAGTATCATTTAAGCCTACTGTTAGCCAGAGTAACGTTATATTTAAGTATAACGTTATGTCCTAATATAACGTTATAAAGAAGGCTGCCTAGAAAAAGCTTAGCTCGGAATACTTTGATTCAATACCTAATCCTGTAGAGCTTAAACCATACTGTTTTATATAACATTACGTTTTAATATAACGTTATATTATTATAGCCAATATTTTCAGAATCTTACAGCTATATAATTTAATCCTTGAGTGGCATAGCCTAACTATTTCTGAACTTTTGAGCGAAGTACTTGCGAATCCCTATGGTCTAGTTTGAATTCCTGAAGTCAGAAAGACAGATGTCTTTCTATCCATAAAGAATCACAAAGAGGTCTCTAAGGTTACATTTCAAACATCGAGGACTTGGTAGATATAACGTTATATTTAGATTGTGAAAGTGACACTAGAAGTGAAGTGGCGTTGGAGTATAACGTTATATTTGAACTGAGATGATGCTGATGATGAGTCGTTGGCTTGGTATATAACGTTATATTTTAGTGGCGAACATAACGTTACCACTTGTAGTATTCCTGAGATCTAACGTTATATTTCAAGATTACAAGTCAGGCTTAATCGAGTGATTCAATCGAGAGATAACGTTATATTTTGTTCCACAAAATTCAATGTTCCACATGGCAACGATTTTATTGGTGTTGAATCAGGCTTCCAGATATAAATTTGATAACTAATTGAACGATCAAAAGGTATCTGAATGATGTCTAATAGGGATGAATAGATATCACGAATGTCTATTGTTTCGCCCAACAAGGTATCAAAGTGTGGTCTAATCATGCCTTAAAGATATCTAAAAGCGGTGATTAGATATCAATTTGATCTCTTATGAGGAATTATAGGGTATCAGAGCGATGTTTGATCGTGCCTAAAAGGTATCTGGATGATTTCTAAGTGAGCTGAATAGATATCACGAAGGTTTCTTATTCGCCCAACTAGATATCAAATTGGTCTCTAACTCTAGTCTTTAGGCATCATGGTGATATCTAATTGAAGTGACTATAGGTGAGCGGAGGCTCCCGGGGCCTTTTCATAGGCCCAAGGTCTTGTTAGTATGGTCAAATGAAAGCAATCTCTATCATATGTGCAATAGTTGGCGCTCTACTTTTGGCTAGCTGTGCAAGCTCTAAAGTAATTACGGGCCCGGATGGAACCAATCACCTTCTTGTGACTTGTGAATCTATTGAGTACTGCTACGAGAAGGCAAGAGAGGACTGTGGCGGTAAATATAAGATCATCAATACCAGCTCAGAGGTCACCGGAACCGAAATGATCACAACGTCATCTAACCAGCTTCTCATCAAGTGTGAAAGAGACGGGCAGACTAACTAGATCTAGACTCGATCCACTTAAGAGCGTCTGCCTCAAGCACTCTTCTGTGCCCACCAGGGGACAAAGAAGAGCTGATTTCACCTCGATCTATGGCTCTTCTTACAGTGTCTTTGTGACAACCAGCCATAGAAGCTATTGCTACTGGACTTAGGAACTGCTGTTTGCTGAGTCGGGTAGGGAGGTAGGCTTTTGAGGGTTCAGGGAGCTCGTCTCCATCAGAAATCATCTGACTTTTAACAGCTTCTCCCTTTTGCCATGCTTTCAAAACTGCAAGACCAAGCTTCTGATAGTAGTCTTTTCTGTCTTCCGGTTTTATTTGGCTAGGTATTGGAAGTTCACCAAAAGCAACTTCAAGATCAGGCGAATAGATTACGACTCTGTCCAATTCCTTTTTTATGACAAAGGGATAATCCATTACGCTTAAAAGCTTCTTTTCTGAATCCTTCAAAACCTAAATAACCTTCGGCACTTGATGCATTTGGCCAGCTGCGTATATCTCGCGAGCGACTTTCATCACCCTTTAAAAGTCGCAAAAGTCGCACATTGAAGCAAGGCTTGGGATGACTTCTGGACTTCAAAGTATGCAGAATTAATGTACGATAATGAACGAATAAGTACATTATTTGAAAAGCAACTTTGGAACATCATCATGAATCAAAAATCACTATCTAAAGTCCAGTCATCATCAAACGATCTCGCGAGTGCTTTTTCAGGCATTTCAAGGGCACCTCTAGAAGAGGTAAAACTAATCGGTATTTGGCTGTTTTCAAAGCCTGAAAATACTAGGCGCACCTATCGATCAGATCTATCGCAGTTTTATGATCTCTTTCCAGGGATCTCGTTTAAAGATGTTGAAGCCTTTCACGTTTTTAGGTTCATGAATCAATTGGAGGAAAACGGCTTAAAGCCGTCATCGATCAACCGAGCATTGACGAC
>JABSPG010000544.1 GCA_013214445.1 Ekhidna sp.
GTACCATGTGCTATAAATAATGGAGGATCGTTTGAGTCAAATCTGTCGAACCCATAAACAGCTTCCAAAGCATCCAGTCCAACTTTAGAGCCCCAAAAGTCGACTATTGTTTTGATTTGGTACGTTCGATCCAGGTTTGTAGTTGAAAGGGTTGGATCTTGATTGCTATCTATTTCATTTGTATAGTCTTTCGGATTGGAGATGCCAAGGGTAATAGCTGTAATCGCTCCGGCAGAGCCACCTCCTACAGTGATATAGTCTTCATCAATCTTGTATCTATCGCTGTTAGCAATGATCCATCGCATGGCTGCCTTTGCATCGCGATGTGCTGGATACATCGCCAAAAATTGTGAGATTCCTTCCGATGGAAGGTTATTTATGGCATAATCCACCCATTCATCTGGTACTGTTCCAATATCACCTCTTAATCGATAGTTTATTGATATAAAGACCCAACCACGCGACGCAAAATAATGTGCTAAGTCAATGATCTGAGCTTGTTGCTTGGAACCTCCAATAAAAGCTCCGCCATGGATAAACACAAATAAAGGTCGATTTTCAGCGTCATTATCAGGAGTATAGATGTCTAGCCTTAGAGGCATAGTTGTATGGTTTGCGCTATTTAAGGTTTCATGACTAAGACCTTCAGCATAAACAATATCTTCTTCTAGGGATACTTCAAATGTGGAATTTATGCTTACGGTGGGGGTTGCACCCAGAGTAGAAGTATTTTCCTCAGGACTTAGAACGGTATCGTCCTGACTGCAAGCGGTGATTAGCAAAGCAAATGCGATAAGTATCGTGTCTCTCATTTGTATTCAACAGGTAGAAACCTTAGACAGTTTCTTTTGGGAGTGGTTTAATGTTCTAAGAAAATGTTTGTGGGCGGTAGCAATCGAGTTCTATTCACTGCTGCCAAAAGTGATGATATATCCATCAGGATCTTTAATGTCAAAGTCTTTCATTAGATAATCTCTTGAGTCAGGCGGATTCATAATCGAAACACCTTCTTGGATGCAAAGTTGATACGCTTTTTCTATGTCATGGACGAAGATGTAAAGAGCACAATGCTTTTTCGAAGGGATAAGATTATCACTTCGTTTGGTCAAGTGTATGCTCACCCCACCATTCTTCAATACTGCGTAGGAGATGGGTTCACCCCAAGAAAAAGTCATTTCAAAAGCTAACTTGTTGCAATAGAATGCAATGGATTGCTTTAGACTCTTGACAGGAAATACAGTAGCGGCATGCGAATAATTTGCTTGATTGTCCATCGGTATATACGTCTATTAGGATTTCAAGGTATCTCAATTACAGCGCAACTAAAACTGTAAATGCTATAAAAACCATTGAATTGATTTTTTACGATTGGTGATGGATCATAGTACGGAGGCCCAAAGGCCCCCGCTTCTTTCTTATATTTTGATGCTGTAGCCAATGCTCACATTGAAGATAAATGGAGTATTTGCTACCCCAATGTTTAGCGCTTCATGGGTTTCAATTTGTCCGGTGTTCCGATTTGCATAGGTAAACTTACCATCCTCAAGTGTATCTGATACGTTGGGCCACCAGCGTAAGCTTGGTGCTATGGTGATCCCTTTTAAAAGGTTATCCTTCTTTTTGAATGGGAGCCAGTTTATATACGCTCCAAGCCCCATGGTAAAGGTGGTGTACTCGCCTATCAGGCTTTCAGAAGTCTGTTGATCGCCCTCATAATACATTTCAAATCTATGCCATTTGGGTTCTGCCCGAACATTTAGCCAGTCGTTGAAACGATAGCCTATTCCGAAACCAGTAGACCATGGAATATGTGCAGTCAGTCCTTGTGCTTTTGCATCATCGACCAATAGATCATTGGTTAAATCAAGCGAGATACCATGTGAATAATCAAAAGCAATACGTTTCCAAAAGACATTGCCTTCAAGATTGAATCCGTCAATCATTAGCTGATTGGTACCAAATACTAAGCTTATCCGATCCTCAATTTCCTTACCCGATTGAGCTTTTGCTATGCTCAATGTCATAGCTAGTGTGATGCATAAAAGTAGTGTTCTTTTCATTGTTGTAGAATTTGATTTTGGCTCAAATCACAACATTTGAGTAGTCTTGAGCGCCTCATCCAATGAGTTGAGACCTTTTTACAAGAATATGATACCTTGAAAAATGATACTTAGGATGCTAGCATCTGCTGCTGATATTCCCCAGGGGTGATTCCAATTTGCTGTTTGAATACCCTATTGATCGAGGCTTTGGAGTTGAAGCCACTTTCCATGCCTAGTGCCAAAATCGTGTACCTCCTTTTTTCGGGATCTACCAGTTGTTCTTTGAAGTAGTTCAGTCGATGATGATTGACGAAATCATAGAAAGATTTTCCTGCTACTTCATTTAGTACCTGTGATACGTTATGATTTGTCACACCTAATTTTTTCGCAATGTCTTGCACTTTCAGGTCAGGATTGTGATAGATTTTTTCAATCAGAAAGAGTTCATTTATTTGCTTAAATAGGTCTTTAGCGTATTGCTCACTTAAAGAAGAATTGGCATACTTCTTTGGGCTGTCTCCTTTCTTCTCTGTATCTGAAAAATTGGCAAATGCATATTGTTTGATACCTCGGTAGATCATCCAAAACACGGTGAGAAACGACGCGGTGCTTATGAGCGTTACCGGAATGGTAATGCTGGGTAGAACTCCGATATTGTAGAAAAAGAAGCTAACGAAGGAGACAGCATAGACCGAAATGTAAAACCACGAAAAGTATTTGAGCCAGTCCAGTTCTATTCCTTCGATGTTTGAATGATAATCCTTAATTGCTGCCTGGTAGGATTTTAACTTCTTAAGAAACCACAGCATGACACCAATGACATAGAGCTGAACAAACTTATAAAAGATGAAGTACGATAGGTCTGGGATACGATCGTAGTATATCCGCTCTAGGTAGTCATCAGGATGATTATTTATCAGGAATAGGTCTACGATGATGAAGATAAGCCAATAACAATGGGGTATAATGAATAGTAGCCATCTCTTGTCTATCCTTTGCTTTTTGGAGATGAGCAACATTGCATACAGAAATAGAAAAGGGAAGGAAAAGTAGCTTACAATGCTGTATGCCGCAAAACTCCAAACGTTCAAAGAGTATTCAATCCATGAAACACTGAGAGGATAGAGCGCAAAAAAGACGGTGGTCAATA
>JABSPG010000545.1 GCA_013214445.1 Ekhidna sp.
TGAGACCTGCAAGACTTGTATTAAAGATCATATTCATCGGTTGTTTTGTAGTGTATCCTTTTTACGATTACTACGGTTCATATAAATCTCGCAGCGCAAGACAAGCACCGCCCCCTTTTGAAAGCGGTTACTATAAGGCACAAAACTTCATACTAAATGGAGATACCATTGCACCTCTCGTAGATTCAGATATTCACTGGAAGGATCTAGCAATAGACAATGGCAGCAGGGGTAGCATCGGGTTGATCGATTCAACATTTAGGGTACGATATGGAAGGTCCTATTTCTTTGATTACAGCTTGGATAGTATCACCGATGCACTCACGATCAAACGTTTTAGAAATGATTCCATCTCCATCTTCACTGGAGACTATACCCGTTTGAATGGCGGAGACTTGAGACTGAACGAGATTTACAAAGGAGTAGACACCCTTCAAGTAGACTTGATCTGGGATGAACGAAACTATGAGCTTGCAAAAAAGGAGTTTAATTGGATGTTGGAAAGCGTTCCTTAACAAGTTGATTATCTGATATTTGCAATAATTAAGTTTAGCATGCAATTTGCACCCTAGTAGATCTATGGGTTTAAGAAAAGGACTTGTATTTGGTGTGACTATCTTGCTGGCAAGCAGTTTGTTAGCTCAAGTAAACAAGCGACAAGCACAATTGATAACACTAGTAGGTGATGACTACTACGAGCTGGAGCAGTACAGGAACGCACTGTATTACTATCAGGGAGCATTTAAGGAAAATCCCGAATACGTAAAAGCTCAATTTCAAATGGCACAGTGCTATCGAAAGCTTGAGCAGTATGACAGTGCAAAGCACCATTACCAATTGATTATTGAAAATGATCAGGACTTCCGCTATCCCTTGGCGAGATATGAGCTGGCCTATCTTTTGATAGATGAGCAAGAAAATGCCGAAGCAATCAAACACCTGAAGGCTTTTAGAAGCTTACTCGAAGAGCATGAGCAAAACGATCTGAAAAGATTTAGTAAATATTATGAACAAGCTAAAACTGAATTAAAAAACCTAGGGGCCTTTGAATAATCAAAGCCTAGGCGATTCACTAACATGACTCATTCTAAACCAAAAATCGCATCACTATTCGCAGTAATACTCTTCTTGCTAATTGTGCTGAGCGTTGAATTTTGGCTCATACTAGGCATCTACAAAAACCCAGAAAGCTATTTTTATGCGAAGGCTATTTTAGTCCCCATCTTATTCGTGATCGCCATACTGGTTGGAGTCAAGAGCTATTTTTCATCCATCAGCATTTCTTTAGGAAACAACAAAATCACCTATAAATTCCCTTTAGGCAGTAAGCATGAATATGGCATAAAAGAAATAGCCACATGGGATGAAGAAGTGGTCAAAAGAGGCACTAGTGAATTCCGTCAGCTTTCCATTCAGCTAAAAAATGACAAGAAATTGCGAATAAGCAATCACGAAAATACCAACTACGGGGACATCAGGTCTTACTTGAAGAAGAAGGTAAAGAAATAATTGCTTCCTTGATAGACAATTTGGTCGTTTCATGGTTCTATGAATATGAAACGTCACATCAAAGCTGCTATCCCCGCCATTATATTCGCTATTCTAGCGCTCGGAAATCCTTCTGAAGAGCGTCTATTAGGAAGAGTTCAACAAGATTTTGGGAATACCCACCATGGTGTCACTCTTAGCAAAGCAGACCTCAAGCAATTCGGTCAACGTACTTACAGATCATACTTTCTTTTTAGTCACTACACTTATTCTTTTGGATCTATTGAAGTGAACTACATAGGGGTTGCATACATGGACTTCTTCATGGGAAGTAATGTTCGAAAGTTGGATGATTCCATGGAAGAAGATGTCCAAACAGCGATAAGAACTTAGTACTTGTCAGTAACTACATCGTTTCACTACAATCTTTAATATCATTATCACTTATACTATGAGAATACTTACCATATTAACTGTATTGATTTTTGCAGCTTCGTGTAGCTCTGGAGAAACTGCTAGCTACGAAACGAGTGAAACATCCGTTTCAGGAGAATTTCTGTTTGAAGGACCAAATACATTGCAGGGGCCTTCTACTGTCAGCTTATCTCAGATAGCTAAAGACCTAAATATTTCGGAGGAGAAAATTCAAGAAGTTTCTCTCGCATCTGCCACTATTCAGTTCGCAAATGACAGTCTTCAATCAACGGTAGAGAGTGCATTGTTACAACTGGTAAGTGATGAGTTGGCTTTGATTTCCATTGGTACCAAAAGCCCTTTTCCAGCCACCGGACCGGTAGCATTGGAAGTAAATACCGAACAAGATATACTCCCCTATCTAAAAGATTCTTCTACTACCGCAGTTGTTGATGTCAACCTAAATCAAGATTTGGATGACCTACAAGCAACAATCACATTTTCATTAAACGTCAAATATTAAACACTACTCAAATGAAGAAAATAGTTCTTTGGACCCTCTTATGTCTTATGATTACTCCAATTATAGCCCAGGATGGAGATAAGTTGGTGGGTGTCTGGAAGCCAAGTGATGGACGATCGCTAGTAAAGATTGACAAAATCGGAAATAAGTATTACGGGCGTATCGTTTGGTTGAAAGATCCAAATAACGAGCAAGGGAAACCACGAACAGACATCAATAACCCAGACGAGTCATTACGTGAGACTCCATTGAGAGGTTACCGTATCCTAAAGGATTTTATCTACGATGACGATGAAAAACTTTGGATTGATGGCACCATCTATGATCCCAAAAATGGAAGCACTTACAACTGTAAGATCGAACTTAAGGACAATAATTCAATTGAAGTGCGAGGCTACATTGGAGCTGCTGTTTTTGGACGGACAGATTCTTGGACCCGAATGAAAAAGAAATAGCTATCTGACTATTAAGGACTTACAAGGCTTATGCTGAATTGCATATACCATGTGTTATTCAGCATATTCTCTTGTAAATATCCATCACTATCAAAACCCCTAAAGAATTCACCCTCATCTAATTCAAAGGAATAGTTAATTCTATATCCAGCTTGAGCACCTATCCAAATGAAATCATTTAACCCATGATTGTACGAGAGTCCCGCTCGTATCTCTGACCTTCTAAGCTCTACTGGCTCGTTGGTAATGCTTGAAGCATTTGCTGCCGAAGAAAAATTCTCCAACAAATAAGAGGCTCCTTCCACATTGTA
>JABSPG010000546.1 GCA_013214445.1 Ekhidna sp.
GGCTGCTCTTGCAAAGTCCTCCATTAGGTAATCAGATCCAGCCAGAGGTGGATATAATGATGCCAAGCCTTTGCCATCTTGTTGGTGACAATTTGCGCAATAAGTCGCATAAATCTTAGCACCCTGCACACGATATTGTTTCAACCTGATTTGATCCCTTGATGAAAGTGAGTCTGGCTGTTCATCAGTTTTTTCTGAAGTGCCTCCACCACAAGAAATAAGTACTAGAAATCCCAGGCTGGTTAGTATGCTATTTAGAAGTTTCATATTCTTTCAAAAGTTTTTCCATGTCATTCATCATTACATCAACTTGCTCTGGAACTGTACCATCATATACCCCTCTGATATGACGTTCTTTGTCCACCAACAAGAACGCACCAGAGTGAATATATCCGCCTGGAGCATTAGCGTCCTCATCAGCGATAGACATGTAGCTAGACTCTGCCAAATCATAGATGTAGTCTTGATCTCCAGTAGCGAACTTCCATTTCTTTGAATCTACTCCCAATCTATCTGCATAGTCTTTTAATAAAGCTACAGTGTCATACGTAGGATCTATGGTATGGGACAGGATAATGACTTCATCGTTTTGTTCAAATTTTTCATATACCCTAAGCATTTCAGCTTTCATCTTTGGGCAGATTGTAGGGCAAGAGGTAAAGAAGAAATCTGCTACGTAGATTTTACCAGTAAATGTTTCATTGGAAATAATAGTGCTATCCTGATCTACCAGTTGAAAATCTTGGATAGTATGATATATGGTGTCATTTTCCTCATAAATTGTATTTCCCAAGAAAGGTAAACGGTTGTCTGACGATTGTTGGCTACAGCTGACAATTAGAAATAACACCATTACAAGAGAAATCAATCTGGACGGATTGAGTGCTTTTAGCTTGCTTTTGAAAATGATCATCTTGTTCGAAGCTTTTTATAAATTTTGATTGCTAGCATTAGAATCACCGCAAAACTAATAAGACCGATAGTACCCCAGACCCAGCTTAGTTCATTCTTTAATACGATAAGAAAGACCACCGCAAAGAGGATCAAAGTGGCAACTTCATTATAAATTCTCAACTGTGTAGAGCTATATTTTTTTATTTCCTGCTGTAGTTGAAGATAGATTTTGTGGCATCCTAGATGGTATACATACAATAGGAAAACAAACCCGAGTTTTAGATGCATGAACGGCATCTCTAACCAACCCGGCTGACTCACCAAGAGTAACACCCCCATGATCAGTGTGATGATAGCGGACGGCCAGGTAATAATGTACCACAGCTTTTTTGTCATGAATCCTAGCTGCTTTGATAGAATAGATTTTTCAGGTTCTTCTTTTTCAAGAGCTTCAGCATGGTATATGAATAGCCTAACGATGTAGAATAAACCTGCGAACCAGGTGATTACAAAAATGATGTGCAGAGCTTTGAGGTATAAGTATTCCATCTAGGACCTTTTTAGTTATAATTGTTGTTAACCGTGGTTGTTGGCAAATTTGCATTAATTCTACACATCCTTATATCATGAGCGATCAAAGAAATATCTGGTATTTTGAAGATACTGACCTGTTTAAGATACTGTGTCCTACCAAATCTCCATTGATGGAGGATGAGCATGTTCCGGGAGTATTCAAGAAAGATGAGTTTGTGTACTTCAAGGACGAGTCTTCAGAAAATATATACATGGTGTCAAATGGTCGTGTGAAGATTGGTACCTATGGGCCTGATGGGAAGGAAATTGTAAAAGCCATACTTACCAGAGGAGAAATATTTGGAGAGTTGGCTCTTGCTGGAGAGGAAAAGCGTCAGGACTTTGCTCAAGCCATGGATAATGACACACGCGTTTGTTCGATGACTATAGAGGATTTGCAAGGCCTGATGGCGGACAATGCCAAGCTTAACTTGAAGATTCTGAAAATTGTGGGTCTTCGCTTACGAAAAATGGAGCGTAAGATTGAATCGCTTGTATTTAAAGATGCTCGAACCAGGATCGTTGAGTTTCTCAAAGAGATGGCAGAGGAGAAAGGACAAAAAGTGGGCTTTGAGGTAATGATCAAGAATCACCTGACGCATAAAGATATCGCGAGTCTGACGGGAACTTCCAGACAAACTGTAACCACTGTCATGAACGAGCTGCGAGAAAGCAATCTGCTTACTTTCGATAGAAGGAGGATCTTAATTCGGGATCTCGAAAAGCTTTCCTAGGTAGGAGCGGAACCCTCCTGATACAACATATTTTCTTCTAAGTACGTAATACTTACAAATACGAAATTAATTACGTTTATAATACTTACATTTACGAAAATAATAAGTATCAAAAATGAAGGGAACAAATCTTGGCGAGTTTGAGGAGTTGGTATTGCTGACAGTAGGCATTCTATATGACAATGCATATAGCGTAGCAATTCAGCATGAATTGAATCGTCAGACTGATAGGAAGGTGAGCATTAGCTCGGTTCATGCTGCGGTGTACCGCCTAGAGGAAAAGGGACTATTGGATTCTAGGATGGGAGAGATGTCTAGCGAACGAGGGGGCAAGCGTAAACGAATTTTCACCATTTCTCAATCAGGGAAAGAAGCTCTGGAAAAAGCCAATGAGTTAAGGAACAGAATGAGAGCTCAGATTCCCAATATTGCCTTGGATCATCTAGGATGAAGAATCAAGAACCACCAAAACTGCCTTTAAAGCTCTTTCGGTTTTACTGCAGCGAGGAGCGTCTGGAAGAACTGGAAGGAGATCTTTATGAGGTTTTCCAAGAGATACTTTCTGAAAAAGGCGCTCGCAACGCAAGCATATTCTACTGGTGGCTGGTAATCAAAAGCTTTCGATCATTTGCACTAAAAAGGACTAACATGAATAAAAAAGGACGACTATTTTCTATTTCTTCTCTCTTGCACAACATCAAAATTGCCTGGAGGAACATTATCCGAAGAAAAAGCACCACGGCTATCAATGTTATTGGTTTAGCAGTAGGTATTGGTGGATTTGTAGCAATCTATAGCCTGGTTGCATACGAGTTTAGTTTCAACAAACATATCCCGGATAGTGATAGGGTTTATCGCATTTATTCGGAATTTGGGGGTGCGTTTACTGGTACCAATCCAGCTGTAGCAACTCCAGTGCCAGATTATTTAGAGGAAAATGCCAGTATCATTGAATCACTGGCTAGGATCTATACAAACCCAGCAAAG
>JABSPG010000547.1 GCA_013214445.1 Ekhidna sp.
CAGACGAATCGTTACATTTGAAGATCATTAAGTACTGGCTTGTTTTGTAATACCTAAAAAAGCGAGCTAAATGGCAGACCAAAAGAAAGAAGAAGAGTGGGGATCTATTGAAGGATTCTCTAATTACGAAATTTCCAACAGAGGAAAGATTCGAAGCAAGACCAGAAAAGTTTGGCACAAAGGGAGTAAAACAAACATGAAACTCCGTGGCAAACTGATGAGACAGAGGTGGAATAAAATTTGTAAATGTTACTTTCTTGATTTGATCGACGATGGTGGAAAGAGACGCACCGTGTATCCTCATAAGGTTACCGCAAATGTCTTTGTCCCAAAAGAGAATGATGATCAGACTATGATCATTCATGTAGACAACAACCCTCGAAACAATTACTTCGAAAACTTAGAGTGGAGAACTAAGTCCGAGCACATGAAATGGCAGTTTGAAGTCGGAAACAAGAATAACTATAAAGTCTGGAAGACCAGAAAGAAAAGATACAAGAACGGCTTTAAGCCAGATACGGTGCTACCAGGCAGACCAAAGAAGGTCAAAGAGCCCGCGTGAATTATTAATCAAAAAAGGGGGATTCAAATGAATCCCCCTTTTTTAGTGATGCTTATCTCGATCACAAATTGGAATATCTTATGCTATTCAGCAATTGGGTCTACACTTACGTATGATCTATCTTTTCTCCCTTTGTGGAACTTCACAACTCCGTCTGTTAATGCAAATAACGTATGATCTTTTCCTAACCCTACATTATCTCCAGGATGATGTTTTGTACCTCTTTGACGTACAATTATATTTCCAGCTATTGCCTTCTGACCTCCGAAGATTTTAACTCCGAGTCGCTTACTTTCTGACTCTCTTCCGTTTTTGGAACTACCTACACCTTTCTTATGTGCCATGAGAACTTATCCTTTAATGTCTTCAATCAAAATCTTAGAAAATTGCTGCCTATGTCCATTTTTCACACGGTAACCTTTTCTTCTTTTCTTTTTGAACACTATTACTTTATCATCTTTAACGTGCTCAAGAATTTTCGCAGAAACTTTCGCTCCTTTTACAGTAGGTGCTCCTACTTTAACTTTTCCGTCGTTATCAACAAGTAATACCTTGTCAAAATCTACAGTCGCTCCAGCATCTCCTTCCATTAACGGAGCATAGAGGAACTTATCTTTTTCTGCTTTGTATTGCTTCCCAGCAATGTCTACTATCGCGTACATTTTATTCTTCTTTTGAAAAAAGGATTGCAAAGATACTGTATTGATAGCAATATCCCAATAGCGTATAGAGACAAAAACACGAGAAATTAATTTTTATTTTTTTTTATTTTTTTTTCAGTGCGAAAATGCAGCATTTTCATCGAAGTTTCAGTTGTAAACTAATTACCTAATACACTATAAAACAATAGGTTATCTTAATTAGACAAATTCCAAATAAGGGCAATTACACCCGTAATAACTGCTTGGAATTTCCATGCTTTTTAAACAGATTTGTAAGCACGCTAGAAGAAAAAATAAACCACTCTTAGGGCTGTATCCCGAAACTTAAAGATTTTTTAAGCAGCTCATGCGAATGCCTGAGCCATTAGGGGTTTTTTGTTGTTTTTAATCGAAGTAAGAACCTATTGGAAGAAAGAAAATGAGCGAGATAGCAGCACAAGTAGAAGAATCGATATTAAAAGAGAACAAAGATCGTTTCGTTCTCTTCCCTATCCAGCACAGTGACATTTGGGAATTTTATAAGAAAGCTGAGGCAAGCTTCTGGACTGCTGAAGAAATTGATTTAAGTCAAGATCTAAAAGATTGGAATGATAAAATGAACGACGATGAAAAGCACTTCATCAAGCACGTTCTTGCATTCTTTGCTGCTAGTGATGGGATCGTTAACGAAAACCTAGCAGAAAACTTCGTAGCTGAAGTACAATACACTGAAGCTAAATTCTTTTACGGTTTTCAGATCGCCGTTGAAAATATCCATTCAGAAACCTACTCCTTATTAATAGATACATACGTTAAAGATCCAAAGGAAAAGGATTATCTATTCAACGCAATCGAAACTATGGATTGCGTGAAGAAAAAAGCTGATTGGGCACTCAGATGGATTGAGGATGGTTCGTTTGCCGAACGCCTGATTGCCTTCGCAGCAGTAGAGGGAATATTCTTCTCAGGTAGCTTTTGCAGTATCTTCTGGTTGAAGAAAAGAGGTCTTATGCCTGGACTTTCATTTTCCAATGAATTGATTTCACGAGATGAAGGGTTGCATTGTGATTTTGCTTGCTTGCTCTACACAAGCCACATAAAAAATCAACTACCTCAAGGAACTGTACAAGAAATCATTCGTGATGCAGTTGAAATAGAAAAAGAATTTGTGACAGATGCACTTCCAGTTAAATTAATTGGAATGAATTCCGACCTGATGTGCCAATACATAGAGTTTGTTGCAGACAGACTTTTAGGCGAGTTAGGATGTGAGAAGATCTATAATTCTACAAATCCATTTGATTTCATGGAAATGATATCTCTCCAAGGAAAAACAAACTTCTTTGAGAAAAGGGTTGGGGAGTATCAGAAAGCCGGTGTGATGGATAATGAAAGTGGAAAATCAAAATTCTCATTAGATGAGGATTTTTAGAAAAGTATTAGTAATCACCTTTATCGAGATAGCCATATGTTAGTAGTAAAAAGAGACGGAAGAAGAGAATCAGTAAAGTTTGACAAAATCACAGCACGCATTGAAAAGCTTTGCTATGGTTTAAATTCAGATTTTGTCAAACCAGTAGAAATTGCAAAGAAGGTTATTGATGGTTTATATGACGGAGTATCCACGGTAGAATTGGACAATCTTGCTGCAGAAACAGCTGCAACAATGACAACACGTCACCCGGATTTTGCAAAACTTGCTGCGAGAATCTCAATATCCAACCTACATAAAGTGACAGAGACGTCATTCTCTAACACTATGAAGAGAATGTACGAGTATATCAACCCGAAAACGGGTGAGAACGCAGCTCTTTTATCGACAGAGATTTACGGAATCATCAGATCGAATGCCAAAAAGCTCGATGATGCCATAAACTATGATAGAGACTACAACTACGATTACTTTGGCTACAAAACTCTAGAGCGTTCATACCTAATGAAGCTTGACGGAAAAATAGTGGAAAGACCACAACACATGCTCA
>JABSPG010000548.1 GCA_013214445.1 Ekhidna sp.
AGAGCCATTTTGATCAATCAATGAAATACTTTGAAGCTTGCTCGGCGACTTAACAGTGAAACTTGAAGTAACTGGATTAGGGAACACCTCTAAACCTGCTATTTCTTCCGCACTAAGTACGGATGAGACTTCAAAAACTTCTGACAGAGCAGTACAATTTCCAAGAGTCACTTCCACAGTGTAGCTACCCGCTTGAGATATTTCCAGTTCATTTTCTGTTGCTCCAGAGATAGCAACCCCGTTAAGGTACCATTGGTAGGAGTCCCCAAAATTACTTCTAAGTACCCTTGCGCTTCTTTGAGTTATGATTGCGGCTGGATTTGAGCGACATCCGCAACTATCGGAGTGACTGAAAAAGATTCACATCCACCCTCATTTCTGGCAAGAATTCTAAAGCTAAATGATCCAACATCTAGAGTTGTACTCAATTGCGCCATATCACCCGTTCCATCTACTCCTTCTCCTACAATGGAATCTCCGTCAAGGCTGTATAAGAAGTAGGATACAGAAGCAGAAGTCATAAAATCGACCACCAAATCCTCTCCACTACAAAGTTCCAAGGAACTAGTAGTCGCCTCTGCAGACGCGGGGATCTCAGAAACCATAAACTGTAAGGTTTCTACAACATCACCAGAATTTGTACCTGCCGTCAGGGTGATTGTCTGCATCCCTGCAGAACTAAAAATGACATCATGAGGTCCAAAACCTACAGCAGTTGCAGGTGTAGCGCTGCTTCCAAAGTTCCAAGTGTACTCGTTCACCGCTCCAGTTGACTGATTCGTAAAAGTGACCGGATCTCCGACACAACCAGCCGAACCAGCCTCGAAACTGAGTGCTACACTTGTTTCTGAAGGAGGAATAATCCTAAAGTCATCTATTGCTATTCCAGCAAATTCAGTGTTTGGATCTGTCTTGAAAACGAATCTGAATCCAACTTCCTCAGTGCTGAGATCTGAAAATGTGATACCCTTTCTGACAAATACACCTCCTGTATTTCCCGAGAATAGCGCCTCTCCTGGGGTAAACGCTATGGCATTCCCAATTGCCGTTTGATTATACCAATTTTCTTCATCAAGAAAATCACCAAGTTTCACCCAGGACTTTCCAAAATCAGTGGTGTATTCTACAATAAACCCTTCCCATGTATCTTCCAACTCGTACTTTGTGAAAAACTCTAGCGTGTAGTCGCCACTAAGATTGAAGTCGAAAAGTGGCGTATACAAATAAGCTTCGCCGTTGGATTCATATTCAGCAGCTTCTAGACCTGTCACCCAAGCATTGACTCCCGAGTTAGTGCCATCCTTTCCTGAAATAGTAGAAGAACCAAGTTCCCAGCCTGTTCCAGAAATCGTCACTGGATTAAATAAATCAAGATTTGTTTCAAAATCTCCACCCTTGGCAAGAGTGAAATCACTTTCAACTTTTGGAAGGACTCGAAGTTCTTTTTCTCTCACAACATTTTCATCTCCATTCAAGGTCAACCTAACAGTAAATACACCTGCATTGTCATAGGTATGTACTGGATCGGAAACAGTCGAAGTAGTACCATCACCAAAATCCCATAAATAAGAATCTGCCTTTACAGATCCATCCTCAAAAGCAATTGACTGGTTAGCATACGCTATATCCTGAGAAGCAAAATCTGCATAGGATTGTGTGGCAAACACGTCAGATGTGTACATACCACGACCATGAGTAGCAACTGCCACTAATCCATCAACAGCTCTATACTGAAGCATGTCACATCTAACATTGGCTAGTCCATCACTCAAACTTACCCATGTTGGACTGTCGGCTGAAAAATCATCAGCATACCAAACACCCATTTCAGTCGCAAGAAGTACCTCATCGTAGTTGTTAGGATTTGGCAATGCCCACCTTACCGGGAAGTCAGGCAAGTTTCCTTCTTTATTGCTCCAAGTAGTTCCTCTATCCAAAGTTTCATAAACTGAAATGACTCCATAATTTGAAGCCGTTACGATTACATGATTTTCATCGGAACCAAATGTGACGGATGAGATGAAAATACCATCTTCAAACTGACCATTATCAAGGTTCAAAGCTACCGGAGCAGCATTGATGTCTGACAGAAGATAAACCTGACCACCGCCAGTACCAACGACCATCAAATCATCACTATATGGAGAAACGTGCAACGCAGAGATCTGTCCTCCATCAAGGCTAACATCCAACTGCTCTGCCTCTATCGCATCGTCTACAACGTATCTTATAATACTATTATCATTTCCTGCTGCAAAAAGCGTATTGGTAGAACTACTGTAATCAGCAGGGTTGATGAATCTTCCTGCACCATTGACATTTACGCGATCTGTATTTTCCCATCCATCTTGAGTGAATATGTAGGAATTGAATACTGTACTGGTAATCTGAATGTTTGAATCATCTTGATCGATAAAACAAAAGGAGCCATCACCTCCAGTAATCTCATTTGTTGAGTTGATCCCAATATTGAAAAACTGATGCGAACCATTGTCCTGAGTTCCACCTAGCATATAATTTGAACCCGCGACATTCTCCATCGCAACCGAGTAGAATTGGGCAACATTGTATTCAAAATTTCGATCGACAAAATTAGGTCCACCTTCATCAATAGGGGTATTAAAATCCCTAGTGTAGTAAAGGCCACCGTCCGTAGCTGCAATCACTTCGTTATCATAGCCAGGACGCCAAAGAATATTATGCTGATCTGCATGGACATATACATCGCACGCTCCTGTCCAATAAGATATCAAATCCCAGGTTTCTCCAGCATCACTTGATTTTATGATATCAATACCGCCAACAGTCAAAACATTTCTATTCGTTGGGTCAACGCCAATGATCAAATCGTACCAAGCTTGCCCCCTCGCAAAGTCATTTGTTGTGCTTTCATCACAACTCTGTTCCGTATAAGGAGGAACTGTCACAGGACTCCAGGTCTCACCTTTATCAAAACTCTTGAAGAATCCCGCAATATTACTTCCTGATGAAGCTACTGCATAGACCGTATTTGGATGATTGGGATGGGTTCCAATCTCGATTCTTTGCAAACCACTGTCTGGTGTAATCTCTTGCCAAGTAACACCATCATCTTCAGATTTGAAAAGCTTGCCAGCGTTGAAAATTCCTGTAGAAGCATAAATAGTATTACCTACTATTTCAAGATCAGCTCCCCTGGATTCGCT
>JABSPG010000549.1 GCA_013214445.1 Ekhidna sp.
TGATCCGTGGGATTTGGGGGTGAGCATGAAAGAATATCAACAACTATCATCCGCTGCCTTCTGGCTTAACGTCGCAGACTTCTGCGAGGAGATGGCTGGAATGACAGCTCAAGAGATGCGGGATAAACAACTAGACCACCCTATCTGTACCAACATTGCAACTCGCTTCGGAGGTAGTTATTATCATAATCATGAAGAGTGGAAGGATATTATGGACGCCATGAAGCCCATCTTTAAGGGGATGGGGTATGCTTCCGGCATGTGGCCCATCGGTCGAAGTAAAGCTTGGGCGGAAATGAATGATACTGTAGCTTACGGTGGCATTAGGACTTACACGTTCGAGACCTACTGGTCTGACAGTCAAGCAGGGAACCGACGCCGTGAGCTAGCCCTTGAGATAGCTGACTACATCCGCTCAAGTCTGGGAGTTCAGACATAATGGGCCTTACAAAAGAGGAGGACAGGGCTTGGGGCATCCTTCGTATCCGTCAAGACGGGTACAGGGATGGCGAGGGAAAGGTGTTCATGTGTGGAGGGTACTACGCAGGACCCTCGGGGCAGTCTCACGCAGAAGAGACTGTAAAAATGTTGGATGGAAGCTTCTTGGGCAAGTACAAGTTCTTTGTGATTGAACGGTGCGACTACAACCAAGATGGGGAAGAAAGGCACGAGGATCATAGCGAATATATAACTCCACCCAAGAAAAAGACTGACTAATTCAGGTAATATTTCACAAAACAGGTAAAAAGTGCTTGCAATTATGCTTGACCCCATGGTACAGTAGTTATACAGGGTTGGGCAGGGTTGTAAGTATCTAGATATTAATATACAGATTCATATCTATAGCTCCATGCAATGGTGCTAGCGCATAGCTAATGAAAAGGATACTATTATGGCTAACGAGAAAGATGCAATTTCAAATGGTCGATGCAAAGCATGCAACAGAGAGTTTGGGCATCGTGACCTTGATGAAGACTTGTGCACTAAGTGCAGACCAATCGCCCTGCAAGCTGCCTATGGGTCACGCTATTGGGATGATATGTCCTTAGACGATCCTGCTGCTGAGTTCCTAGAGGACGCTGACAACTATGGACACACGGAAGAGCTAGCAGAAGTAGAACGAGCACGATACGCTTATGCAGAATCACAATACAATGATGCCTACGCCAATCACGGTTGGGATAGTGGCTACGATTACTAAGGAAAAATTACAATGGGCAATACATTCAACGGCGTACCTTGGGATGTGTCTTATGAACCACAATCAGGTAATGATCTTATTATGCTTGATGCTGCCGAGGGGGTAGTGTACCTGAGCAAAGAAGATTTACTAGAGATGTTGGAGAATCTAAATGAAGGAACCATGCCCTAAGTGTAGGGAACGAGGAGAAGATAATTCCGGAGACAACCTCCACAGGTATCCAGATGGAGGAGCTTATTGTCATAAGTGCGGGTACAGTGAAAAAGCAGGAGGATATAAACCAGTGCCAAAAAGTAGGCTCACCACTAGTCAAGTCGCTACGTATCCATTTGGAACATGCAAGACCCGATGTATCTCGGCCAAAGTAGCAGAAGCCTATGGTGTACGTTACGCAGCGAATGGCGAGACAGGAGAACCAGAGACAGTATTCTACCCCTTCTACGATGAAGCGGGAACAACTATCACCGGCTACAAAGTAAGAAAGCTACCCAAAGACTTTTCTCCCAGCGTAGGGACTATCGGTAAGCACTTCTTCGGTGCCAACCTCAAGAAGCATGACCGCCTCATGCTGACCGAGGGCGAAGAGGATGCCTTGGCAGCACGTGCTATGCTTGGTACCGCGTCTATTGATGTGATGTCCACCCCTAACGGGGCCAAGGGATTGAAGTCAATCTACAAACACGCTGAGTGGCTGGCAACCTACAAAGAAATCTTCATCTGTTTCGACTTTGATAAGGATGGGCGTGAGGGTGCAGCAGAACACGGTGACTGGCTCGCTGGGCTAGTCAAAAAAGTAAAGATCATGGAGCTGAACCCTGACTACGGGAAGGATGCTTCGGACTACTGGAAGTCTGGACACCCAGTCAAATTCCGATTGGCTGTCAAGGAGGCAGAAGTATATGAACCGGAAGGCATCGTTAACGGTACCGACATTAGCATTGCGTCCCTTCGAGAGCCGTTACCCGAGGGCGCTGTCATACCGTTCGAGGGCTTACAAGAGAAACTCCACGGACTTCGTAAGGCTGAGATACTCACGGTTTGCGCAGGGTCGGGTATTGGCAAGTCAACTCTCGTCCGAGAGTGTACGCACTCACTCATTGAGCAGGGCTACAGCGTGGCGAATGTGGCCCTTGAGGATCAAATGGAAGTTGCGGCGAACGCTCTCATTGCCCTTGACATGAACATCCCGCTACCTAAGTTTCGTATGAGTCCTCCTAGCGAGGAGGACATGAAGCCACACTACGATAAGATGGTAGCCAATGGTAACACGTATTTCTACAAGCACTTTGCTGGTATTAATAGCGATAGCTTGATGAACAAGCTCAACTACTATGCCAAGACCAAGGCTGTAGACTACATCGTGCTTGACCACTTGTCCCTTGTAATCTCTGCATCTGAATCGCAGAACGAACGCAAGGATATTGATACACTAATGACTAACCTAGCTAAGCTGGTAGTCGAGACAGGCGTAGGCTTGATCCAGATCGTACACTTGAAGCGTACTGGTGGTGACAAGAGCTTTGCCAAAGGAGGAGAAGTTGAGCTTACTGACCTTCGGGGTAGTGCTGCTATTGAGCAACTGTCTTGGTCTGTTGTTGGTCTTGAGCGTGATCAGCAAGGTGACGACAGAGACTTTTCAAGGATCAGAGTTCTTAAAAATCGTACTTGGGGTTTCACTGGCCTCTGTGATACCGTTAAGTTCGATCCTAGCACTGGTCGTATGTCATCATACGTTAAGCCTGTAGAGGAGGAAATTGATGAGCAAGAGATTGAATCCCTTGTTGAAGGGGCAAGTACCTAGGTTCTACGTATGTGACCTTGAAACCACCATGGACCACCAGAAAATCCGCTTGGGCGGTATCAAGCTGGTGGCACGTGCGATTGAGACTACTGCTATTATCCACGAGGATATGGACATCTTTAGCAAAGTTCTGGATAAACTCAAGCAACAAGCTATCGAGCGTGAAACTATCCCTG
>JABSPG010000055.1 GCA_013214445.1 Ekhidna sp.
GCTACCGGGGACCCGCGCCGCATACTTTTCGTGCTCGACGACCTGGATCTGGTAGAGGCGATACACAAGAAGGCTGAACCCGGCCAACACGAGAAGGGCGAGGAGGTAAAGTCGGACTCTAAATTGTGTCACCATCGTAGCTGTGCCTGCGCTTCTGATCTTCTGATCGGATCCGGAAACGGGTATTTGAGAGATATCGGCAGAACCATTCAACGTACTATTTAGAGTAACGCCATTCCACAGCACACTTGTTTGCGAACCATTCGTGCCCCTGAAGGAAGCAGTGGAGAGGCCTGAGACACCATACGATCTTATTTGCCCAGCCCCAATTTTCCTAAGAAGCTCTGCAAAACTCTCTCCTTGGCTTTGAGCAAGAATCAAACTATCGATGGAGATCGAATTGACACCAACTTCTCCTTCAGAGACTCTGCTGCCGTAGACAGTCACCTCATCCAAAGACAAAGAACTCAATTCTTGTCCAATTAGGCTACTAGAGCAAACGAATAGAAGTAAAAAGCCAAAAGCTTTTGACATCATCAATTGTTTTGGAAAATTCAACAGGAATTTTCTAGTCATTAATTAGTCCATCTTTCCTCCGAAGACTTCATTAAAAATTGGAAGTGGCAGGTCTCCTGGCTTGTCTTGTTTTGGCTTCCTTCCCATATGCACGCATACAGTGGAAAATGATTTGGCCAAACGTTTGGTTGACTTACAGTTGCGGGGACAGCTCTTGAATCCTAAAATGATTAGTCACAAGATTCCCATTTTAATTTTCACCTGTAGTACAACAGATGAAAAACCATATCCACTGCAAAGCTAAGGATATAAATACAGACTACATACTTTTGTCTCCATGAGAAGAATAGCTCCCCTCTTGCTTTTGGTGTTTTCGGCATGTACAAGCTCCGTTCAAAACGAAACTGAGAGTTCTACATATACGGTAAATCATGCTTCGACCTTTCATTTTGAGCGGATCAATTCGAAAGAATATCTTGTCGTAGACGAGCCCTGGCCAAAAAGTACAGTCGCGAAAAAATATGAACTGTCCAAGCCACTGAAACGAGTAGTATGTACTTCTACCTCTCATCTCCCGTACTTTGAAATGCTTGGCTTGGAGGACGCAGTGGTGGGCTTTCCCAATATGAATTATGTGAGCTCAGAAAACTTTAACAAACGAGCAGAAGAAGGAAAAATCATTGACTTGGGAGTAGATGGTAGCTTGAACATGGAAATACTGATTGGACTTCAACCCGACGCAGTAATTGCATTTGATGCAGGTGGAGAATCTACCTCGCTAGAGAAAATTCAAAATCTCGGTATTCCGGTCATCTACAACTCAGACTTTTTAGAGCAATCTCCTCTAGGAAGAGCTGAATGGATCAAAGTGTTCGGCGCATTATTTCATCAAAGAGAAAAGGCAGATTCTATTTTCAATAGCATTGAAAGTGAGTACAACAGGGTGAAAGAACTGGCAAAAAATGTGGAAGAAAGACCAACAATCATCAGTGGAGTAGTGTACGGAGATACCTGGTTTCTGCCAGGTGGAGCAAATTGGGCAGCTACCTTTTACGAAAATGCAGGAGGTGATTATATATGGAAAAGTGATACCACTAGTGGTTGGTTAGAGCTAGGTTTTGAAGCTGTGTACGAAGTTGGTTTTGAAGCTGAGTTCTGGATTGGAGTATCCACATTTGAAAGTACCGCTGCTATGATTGGTCAGGAAGATCGCTACCAGGAATTCTCTGCTCTTCAAGAAGGACAGGTCTACAATTACAATAAGAAAAAAGGGCCAAATGGAGGAATAGACTTCTTCGAGTCAGGTTATTCTCGACCTGACCTTGTTCTCTCCGATCTTATCAAAATCCTTCATCCTACTTTGTTACCCAATTACGAAACGGTCTATTTTCATCAGCTAAAATGATTCAATCACATATTGATGCTTCAACAAAGAAATGGCGCTTATCACTAGTGACACTGATTTTGTCTTTAGGTGCTTGTTCTCTCCTTAGCATCTCATTTGGATCTGTAAATATCCCTTTCAGCTTTATCATCGATCATTTTATCGGTAATTCAGATAATAAGATCTGGTCCAATATTATCACACAATTTAGGATCCCCAAAATGTACACTGCAATTTTGGCTGGTAGCGCTTTGGCAGTCAGTGGGTTACAAATGCAAACTCTATTTCGTAATCCTCTTGCAGGACCGTTCATCCTTGGAATAAGTTCCGGAGCTGGTCTAGGAGTAGCATTAGTGATTTTTCTGGGCGTATGGTTGGGAGGTTTTATTGAAATGACGGGTATTGGACGCAGTTGGCTTTTGGTATCAGCTGCTGCACTGGGATCCTTTCTAGTGTTAGGTGTTGTGCTTGTCACCTCTTTTAGATTAAGAAATACTGTATCATTATTGATCATTGGTTTAATGTTTGGGTCAGCCGTAAGTGCTTTGGTAAGTATTCTGCAATACTTCAGTCAAGCGGAGAATATTCAAGCATACGTTATTTGGACATTTGGAAGCTTAGGAAGTCTATCGTGGAGCGAGCTGTATATAATGCTCCCCATTATTATTCTATCTCTAGCAATGTCAATCTTGCTCTCAAAACCTTTGAACAGTCTATTGATCGGAGATGCATATGCTGAGTCAGTTGGACTAAATCTGAAAAAAACTCGCATGCTGATCATAATAAACACCAGTCTTCTGGCAGGCACAATTACTGCTTTTTGTGGACCAATTGCATTTATCGGCTTGGCCATACCTCACATGGCTAGAATGCTCTACAATACAGGAAATCACTTATTACTGACCCCCTTGACTATCTTACTAGGAGCCATTGCACTTTTGATTTTCGACATCATTTCTCAATTACCAGGCTCACAAGAAACACTGCCAATAAATGCAATCACCTCGCTTTTTGGGGCTCCTTTTGTTATTTGGCTGATTTTACGAAAAGCAAACATCAACTACACGGTCTGATGGACATATTAGAGACCATTGATTTGAAAATTGGCTATCCACCTAGCAAAGTCCTTGGACAGAACCTAAATCTATCCTGCTCCTCTGGTGAATTAATTGGATTAATCGGACAAAATGGAGTGGGTAAATCGACACTGATTCGAACGATTTGTGGGTTACAACCAAAACTTGGAGGCATGATCAAATTGAATGGAGATCATTTGACCGATAAAAATCCAAATGCTATTGCAAAAATCATCAGTGTCGTATTGACCGGAAAGCCACAATCATTAAATCTCTCCGTTCTCGAGTTGATTGCTCTAGGACGGCACCCCTATTCAGGATGGCTGGGCAAACTTCGATCTGAGGACAAAAGCAAAATTGACGATGCGATTGATCAAATGCAGATTAACTATTTGATGGGGAAACGGCTTTACGAACTAAGTGATGGGCAATTGCAAAAAGTCATGATTGCAAGGGCGCTCGCTCAGGATACCCCATTGATAATCCTTGACGAACCTACTTCGCATTTGGACCTTAAGAATAAAATTGAGGTATTGAATCTATTGAAAAGTATCTCGGATAGTGGAAAGAGTATCTTGATTTCAACCCATGAAATCCAGTTATCCGCACGAGTATGTGATTCCTACTGGTGTATGGATTTTGGAAAAGAAATGCTCATTGGACAACCTCGGAAGCTAATTGAGAGTGGAGCTCTTCAAGCGTATCTACACATTCCAAAAGAGACTTTGATATAAAAGAAAAGGGACCCTGGGCGGGTCCCTTTGTATATGGGTGAGATAATCGTAACCTAACCTAACCGAATAGAAACGTGCCTTTGCACGTAAACTCACCCATTTCACCTAATCACCATTTAGTGGTACGTAATAAACCTCTTTAGGATATAGTGACTCCTACTTTTTTTTGTCAATTGAGTGACAAATGGTTCTTTGAAGTGAATAGACGGTAGACTAGTCCTTATCAGCGACCTAAGCTGAACGATTTTGTCAATAACTTGACAATCGGCAGTGGTTCTTTGTAACTTAAGAACTGCCATGGATTCATGAGCGTAATATTGACTCTCTTAAATTAACTGATGCAAAAAATTGTCATAATTGGAAACGGTGTAGCAGGCATTACAGCAGCTCGCCATATCCGCAAACTTTCTGATGATGAAATCGTGGTGATCTCTGGAGAGACTGACCACTTCTTCTCTCGCACAGCACTCATGTACATTTATATGGGTCACATGAAATACGAAAACACCAAGCCTTATGAGGATTGGTTTTGGGAGAAAAATCGAATTGATCTAAAGCGTGCGTGGGTAAAATCCATTGATTTTGATGAAAAACAAATACAGTTTGAAGGATCCGAATCGATGAAATATGATAGACTTATTTTGGCAACAGGAAGCCAATCAAACAAATTTGGATGGCCTGGTCAAGATCTTAAGGGAGTTCAAGGATTGTATTCATATCAAGACTTGGAATTGATGGAGGAAAATACAGAAGGAGTAAGTCAGGCTGTCATTCTCGGCGGAGGTCTGATTGGTGTGGAAATGGCTGAAATGCTCCATTCTAGGAATATTCCCGTAACCTATTTGATTCGAGAAAAACACTTTTGGGGAAACATGCTCCCCGAAGAAGAAGCGACGCTGATTGACAATCATTTAGCAAAAAATCATATAGATCTACGGCAAGAGACGGAGCTGGAAGAAATCATTGATGACGGCAGTGGGCGAGTAAAAGCGATCAAAACGAAAGATGGACAAGTTATCGATTGCCAGTTTGTTGGCCTAACAGTAGGTGTTCATCCTAACATCGACTTAGTAAAAGAGAGCAAAGTCGAAACAGATCGAGGCATTTTAGTAGACGAAAACTTACAGACAAACATACCAGACGTTTATGCGATCGGTGATTGTGCCCAACTGAGAAATCCACCAGCGCATCGAAGACCTATTGAAGCAGTATGGTATGCAGGAAGAATGATGGGAGAAACGGTGGCAAGAACAGTCACTGGAAACCAAACCAAATACCAGCCGGGCATATGGTTCAATTCAGCCAAGTTCTTTGATATCGAATACCAAAATTATGGGACAGTACTCCCTGTCTGTCCTGAGGACTCAGCTCCCTTCTATTGGGAATCGGGGGATAAGGAAAAATGCATTAAAATCATCTACAAAAAAGACAATCGTCAGGTCGTGGGAGTCAATTTATTTGGCATTCGTAATAGACATGAAGTGTGGGATAAGTGGCTAAGGGAACAAAAACCTCTAGAATATATTATTTCGAATCTGCCTGAGGCAAATTTCGATCCTGAGTTCTTCACGCACTGGGAAGGTGAAATTCAAGAAAAATTCAACGCCGAATTCCCAGAACAAAAAGTATCAGTAAGAAAAAAAGGATTTTTAGAAAAACTATTCGCATAAATGAAAGCAATTAGATTAACAGGTCTCATTCTATTTTTATTCTCATTAGGATTATTTCTGGGTAGTTTTTTCATGTCGAGCTACACGCTTAGTGAATCTACTTTTACTCAAATAGTAAAGGCGGAACATCAAGAAATCTTGGCTCCTGAAATCTCAAAAATGTATGGAGTGACCTATTCCATAAGTATCCCATTCGTAAATGACATCAATACTGCTGTAGAAAAGGTCAATACTAAGGCCAGAGCAGAGCAGCGATGGGATCAAGTAATATATGACGACTATGCAGGTGCACTTACTAGAGCATCCTCCACCGGATTTGTACCTGAAAATAAATTGCTGGTCTTCTTTTTGATTTATATAGTGGGCGCCATAGGATCCATGATGTTCATTTTGCCCCAAATCAAACTATTAGGACCTGCTGGAATTAAGAATAACAACATTTTCCACAATGCGCTAAACAACCGAGGATGGATGGGGATACTGACAGGAATATTACTGATCGGATTCTACATTTTATTGTATTTCTTCCCCGCATATATCACAAACTGGATCATCATTGTCGATCCGCTCCAAAAAGTATTGAACCCATCGGCATCATCCAGCCAATGGTTCCTATACGGATTTCTGTACACATTCGCCGTGATTGTAATGGGAGTACGGATGATAATTAAATATCGTCATAGCAAGTACCAAATCTTCCGGACTTTTAGTGTGATGTTCTTCCAGCTTGCATTTGCTTTCCTGATCCCTGAGATTCTGGTAAGACTAAATCAGCCCTATTTCGATTTCAAGAATATGTGGCCGCTGGATTATGATTTTTTTGATGCTTGGCATATCAATACCTTGACCAAAGCAGGAGGTCTGGGAATCTTTATGTTTGTCTGGGGTATCTCGCTTTTTGCTGTGGGTGTACCCGTATTCGTTTACATTTTTGGCAAAAGGTGGTATTGTTCTTGGGTTTGTGGTTGTGGTGGTTTGGCCGAAACTGCTGGAGATCCATTCAGGCAGCTTTCAGACAAATCAACTGAGGCTTGGCAAATTGAAAGATTCATCATCCATGGCGTCTTGGTTTTTGCCATTATTATGACAGGGTTAGTACTCTACAATTTCTATGGAGGGGACTTCTATATTTCATTTAACAAATGGCTGATTACCGGAATTCTAGCAATCACTGGTGCAGGACTATATTTCTATCATCGCAAGAAATTTCCTTCGATGGGTAGCAGAAAAGTCAGAAATGTAGTGATCGGAATCGTCGGTTTTTTCGGACTAGGGGTATTGTTCAGTGAAGTGTCTGTTTTTGCAAAGTATATGCCTGTAGATGGTAGTAACTTCAGTTTTTCTAGTGGAAACATCAGAACAGTTTATGGCTTTATGATCGGTTCCATATTCTCTGGTGTAGTAGGCACTGGGTTCTATCCGTTGATGGGAAATCGTGTATGGTGTAGATTCGGCTGCCCGCTAGCTGCTTATTTAGGCCTTGTTCAGCGATTCAAGTCAAGATTTAGAATCACAACAAATGGTGGTCAGTGCATCTCTTGTGGCAATTGCTCTACCTACTGCGAAATGGGCATTGACGTAAGGTCGTACGCACAAAAGGGACAAAATATCATCCGTTCTTCCTGTGTTGGATGTGGTGTTTGTTCTTCAGTTTGTCCGCGAGGCGTCCTTAACCTAGAAAACAGAGACGAAGATGGTCGATTTAACCAACCTATTCTAATCGGAAACGATAGTATCTCCGTTAGTTAAATCAAATGAAAAAAGTAAAATTCTTGGTACTCCTCACTGTTTTTGGATGTATCCAAACAGACTTGGAGGATCCGTTTGTCCCTACCGTACGAATAGATAATTCCGTGGGGGAAATAGACTTTCGAATTTCAGGTTCATATCCATTAAAGGCTGTATATACAGATGATACCGGCGAAGAGGTCAATACTGAATTCTCTTGGTCAAGTTCTAATGAAGAAGTTATTTCTCTAGATGGAAACATCGCTTCCGTCCACAGAGAAGGTTTTGCTACTCTTAAAGTGTCAGTTAATGGTATTGAAGATGAGCTGACTGTTGAGACACAAACCTCAAGAGGCTCTTTATCCATCTCTGGATCGGTTCCCAAAATCCAAATAGGAAATAGTTCATCTTTCAGATTCAACTTTATTGACGCGAATGGAACAACCAATAACATGGCAAATGCAGAATGGTCCTCTTCTGATGAGAGCATAGCATTCATTAGCCCAGAAGGCTCGGTTAATGCAATCAATCCAGGAACCACAAACATAACGGTGACAGTAGATGGCCTGGGACAAACAGCAACTTTGGACGTGACAGTAGATCCTGTTGAAATAGATCCAGCAGTTAGGATCTTGTCATTTGCAAAATTTCTCTCCGTTGGGGAGATCTTCCAATTTGAAGCAGATTTCCTCCGATCCAATGGTCAAGTGGACCAAAATGCGTCCATAAATTGGAGCTCGAGTAATGAGAATGTTTTATCGATCGATGAAAATGGAAGTGTATTAGCTGCTTCTGGTGGTGTAGCATCTATCACTGCATCTTATAATGGTTGGAATGCCGAGGTGCAGGTTAGCATCGAGGGCGAAGCAAATGAATCTAGAAGTGGTATGCTGCGTGGAACTGGATATAGTATTGAGGGTTCATTCAGCCTCGAAAAGAACGATGAAGGGGATTTGATTCTCACCATCGAAAACTATAAACCTGATGGCCCAGGTCCATATTTCTACCTCACGAATCAGGAGAATAACGTCAATAATGGACTCAATTTGGGAGACGCAGGCACAGCAGGAAGTATCTCCATCAATGTGTCTGAAATCGATGAGTCAGTCCAATTGAACAGTTTCAACTACCTCATGATATGGTGTGAACCTTTCAACGTAAGACTCGGCGTAGGGGCCTTTGACAACTGATCATGAAAAAGCAAATTACATTCTTTACACTGCTATTAACCGGCTCACTTGTCATTGCTGGTGGAGGCTGGAATAAAAAGAAAGGCAAGTACTTCCTAAAGCTCAGCCAGTATACAATCATAGCTGACCAATACTTTAATCCAGAAGGAAATATTACGCGGATCAACCCTCGGATTTCTTTTTTCAATACGGCACTTTACGGTGAGTACGGAATTACAGATAAGGTCACAGCAGAAGTCTATTTCCCTTTTTTTTCAAGATCTGTTCTCAACCAGTTGCAAAAAAGAAATGGTGAACTGGTTGCAGGAGATGAGGTGTCGTCATTTGGTGACATTAACGTGGGCTTCAAATTTGGAATCAGTCAAAAAGGGCCTACCGTACTTAGCGGGAAAATCACTTTTGGACTCCCTACAGGTGACGAATCTGGTGGCGAAACAGGAACGTTGCAAACTGGCGATGGAGAATTTAATCAGATGCTTACCCTAGACGTAGGGCATTCATTTTACCCAGCACCTGTCTACGCGAATGCATCCATTGGATTAAACAATAGAACCAATGGCTTTTCGGATGAATTTAGGTTTTCGTTGGAAGCAGGTTTAACGCTTAAAAAGTTTATTCTTATTGGTAGACTGATTGGTGTAGAGTCGCTCATGAATGGAGATACGGCAGACAACCCCAACCAGGGCGTCTTCGGGAACAATATTGAATATCTATCATTCATGCCTGAATTGGTTTACAAAATCAAAGAAAACTTTGGCGTTTCAGCAGCAGTCGGAACTGCCTTTTCCGGAAGGCAAGTACTGGCAAACCCATCCTACGAAGTAGGCTTTTTTATAGACATTTAAGTAGAAACTGAGTTACAAATCCAATAATCATTAAATCACAATGAAGAATCTAACCATCTTTCGAGTTTCCCTTATACTTATAGCCCTTTTTACCCTTCCATCATGGGCTGTTGCGGGTGGTGGCTGGACGAAGCAAAAGGGAACAGCGTATTACAAGGTCTCGCATTGGTGGGTCAATGCGGCAAAACAGTTCACATTTGATGGGACTTCTGCTCCAGCCTTTCAGGAAGGGATTTTTAATAGCTCCATCTTTGCTGAGTACGGAGTTTCAGATCGCTTTACGGCCATTGTCAATTTACCCTATTCTAAGTCAGCTAATGACATTGAGTCTATCTCAGGAATTGGTGACACAGATGTAGCATTCAAGTACCGGATCAACAAGATGGATGCTAAGTTCGCTTTTGCAGGCACCCTACTGTTTGGTTTGCCATTGGGAGAAGATGCCGGCGGCACGAATGGAACACTGCAAACAGGAGATGGAGAATTTAACCAAATGATGCGCCTAGATCTGAGTAAGTCATTTCAAATAGGATCAGTCAATGCTTATGGCAATATTTACTCTGCTTACAATAACCGTACGGACAACTTTTCGGATGATATGAGATTTGGGCTTGAAATAGGTGCTGGGTTTGTTCAAAATCGTATCTGGGCTATTCTAAGACTGGATGTAGTCGAGTCACTCGAAAATGGTGCAGCGTCTACTGCCTTAAGCGATGGTGCAACAATCTTCGCCAATAATACAGAGTATGTGGCTTATACGTATGAAATAGCTGGATATATCACTGATAAAATTGGAGTATCTGCCGCTACCGCCAGTGTATTCAGTGCTTCAAACATCTTTGCAGCACCCTCCTATTCTTTAGGTGTATTTCTTGACATGAAATAGTGTCAATCGACCTGAACCACATAATTGTAATCACATCGTTTCATAACCTTTAGCTAGACTGAAATCGGTGGCTGAAGTTTAGATTGTTTTCCAATTGTAATGTACAGATAACCATTTCATAACGCTCAAATTCTATTTTTGCGGAATGAAAATGAGACTGAAAGAAGCCAGCCTAGCTTTTATACTTCTGATCATTCTGAGCTGTACCAAGACAGAAAAAATTCCACTTTTTGTTGAAGCAGTAGACCCTCTCAAGGATGAAACTATGGCTCCATTCTTTCATGGTGTCGCTTCAGGAGACCCTTTATACGATCAGGTTATCATTTGGACACGAGTAACCCCTAAGGAAAAGCTTGAATCTGTAGACGTAAAATGGGAAGTGGCAGCTGATCGAGACTTTCAAAAAATAATTAAGAATGGAACCTTTAGCACCAACGCAAAAAGAGACTACACCGTAAAAGTAGATGTAGGTGGCCTGAATGAAGGTACGAGCTATTTCTATCGCTTTTATGCGTTTGATAAACACTCGATGGTTGGAAGAACTATGACCGCACCTAAAAATGCAGAAAGCATTTCATTGGGCGTAGTTAGCTGTAGTAACTACGAGTGGGGATATTTCAATGCTTATGGAGCTCTAGCACAAGAAAATCTGAATGCCATCATCCACCTAGGAGATTATATCTATGAGTATGCCGGCGGAGATTATGGAGACTCTACAATCAATCGAGTGCCTCTCCCAAATAAAGAGTTGATTACCCTGCAAGACTACCGCACAAGGTATTCGCAGTACAGATTGGACAAAAACTTGATTGCGGCACACGCAATGCACCCTTTTATCAATATCTGGGATGATCATGAAATTGCAAATGACTCTTACAAAGACGGAGCACAAAATCATCAGCCTGACGAAGGGAGCTACGAAGAAAGAAAAAGAATCGCTAGAAAGGTCTATTACGAATGGATCCCCATAAGAGAAGGTGAAAAGCACTATCGAAACTTCCATTTTGGTGAACTGGCTAATTTGATTATGCTAGACGAAAGGCTGGAAGCTAGAACGGCTGTTGCAGACAATTTAGAAGATCCTACCCTATTAGATTCTACGAGAACGATGCTAGGAACTGAACAAAGGAATTGGCTACTCAGAAACATTCAAGAATCAGACGCGCATTGGGAAGTCATTGGCAATCAAGTGGTTTTCTCCTACCTCAATTGGGGATATGAAGATTTCAACATAAACCTTGATTCTTGGGACGGGTATCCGATCGAACAGCAGATCATTTCAGATGTGCTTAGAGAAGAAGAAAATGTGGTGTTAATCACAGGAGACACCCATACGGCATGGGCATTTGAAGTAACAAACAAGCCACAAACTTCCTACAACAGAGAAACGGGCGAAGGTGCATTTGCTGTAGAGTTTGGAACAACCTCTATCAGTTCATCTAACGCAAATGAAAGATCCCCAGATAGTGTGGTCTTACTGCATGAAAAAAAGATTGTCAATTCTGATTTGAACCCACACGTAAAATGGACAAATATGCGCGACCATGGATACATGATTCTGTCTTTGGACACTGAAAGAGCAAGTGCTCAATGGAAATTCATGGAGACCATCAGTGAACCATCTTTGACAATCAAAGAAACACGTACCATGTGGGTAAATAGTGGTGAAGTAAAGCTGAGATCAGAGCAATAAACCCGATTGCTTGCCTGCATTACAGCATTTCAGAGATCACAAATAGAACCAAAAAAAGGATCAAGAAGCCAGGCACTAATCCACATGACAGTCGGAAATCTGTGTATTCTCGATGTTTCAATACCACTCCAGAGAAGATCAAAATGATAATCGAAAACGCGTTTCGAAAAACGTAGATTGAATTATTGATTGGATAAATATTCTCAGAACCCACCATCTGTATTTTTGCTGGTACTTTAAAGAATAAGGAGTATCTAACGTTTACTAGCTCGGTGTTTAAGTTTTTGTAATCGTTGAAAAGAGAACGTGAGCAGGTGACCCTGGTACCTTCTTTTGTTGCCAAGCCAGTCTGAAATCTAGTCGTTCCTATTTCCTCGATGGTCTCCTCTCGCTGATCAATCTGAAAATAATAGTCTATAGTAAAAAGAAACCCGATGATGAAAAACAACAGATTGACATGTCTCAAATAGACATAAAAACGACTCTTTAGCTTCACCAGGAAGATGATCTTCTCCCTTTCTTCTTTTACCCTTCTTGCTTTGTACTCCTCCCTATATCGCTGCTCAGGTCTAGATTTTTCAATATCTGTCTTTACCGGAACGCCACTCAAGAATAGATCATACAAGTTTCTGGAAGTCACATTTGAAAGCACTTCATAGGCCTCATTAATCAACACCATCTTTCTAGCTGCAGACTCATCCGGATTGATATCAGGGTGATACCTTTTTACGAGCCTGCGATAGGAGGCCTTAATTTCCGCCTGCGAAACCGCAGAATTGACCTCTAGAACTTCATAGTGATTCATGTGAGATAAAGCTAAAGCCAGAATAGTTGCCTTGTGTCATTCAAATGTCATTTTTAATCTAAAGATAAATCTACCTTTGCTCCTTGCTAAAACCACTTGCTTGAACCAACCAGATATCCGTGTAATTATTCCTGCCTTTAATGAGCAAAATGCTGTAGGACTGGTAATCGATGAGATCCCCAAAACGCTGGTATCAGAGATCATTGTCGTAGATAATGGATCTACGGATAATACTTTTCAACAGGCAGATACACGAGGAGCCACTGCTTTAAGAGAGCCACAGAGAGGCTATGGAAATGCATGTCTGAAAGGAATGGAGCATATTGCCTCCTCTCCAACAAAACCAGACATTGTGGTTTTCTTAGATGGAGATCATTCTGATTACCCTGAACAAATGGATGACATTGTTCAACCAATTATTGAAGACAAAGCTGATCTGGTAATCGGTTCTCGTTCTTTGGGCACCTCAGAAAGGGGAAGCATGACCCCTCAACAAATTTTTGGCAACTGGCTGGCAACTGCTCTCATAAAATTGCTCTATAGAAAAACGTACACAGATCTTGGGCCATTTCGAGCGGTTAGGTATAGCAGCCTTTTGGCTATTGATATGAAGGATAAGACCTACG
>JABSPG010000550.1 GCA_013214445.1 Ekhidna sp.
GAGTCCACGCTGACTCAGGATATCCAGCTTTTCCAGATGAATATCTTCTGCGATGTACATGTCTATCTCACAAGTGGGCACTCCTTTTTGATACACGTTCATCACTGAATAGGTAGCAATGGGTTTTTCGCTGATGAATATACCGCATGCATGCATGGAGTATTGGTTTGGAAACCCTTCCAGCATGGTACCAAACTGAAAAATTTTCTGAGTGATGTCATGCTGTTCCTGATCACGAAAAGGTGTCCTTGTCAGTCGATCAAGTTCCTCTTTTGGAAGGCCATATACTTTCCCCAGCTCTCGTACGACAGAGCGAAATTTAAAGTCGGTGATGGTGCCGCAAAAACCCGTGTAATCTCTACCAAACCTTCTGAAGATATAAGCAATGATATCATCTCTATCCTGCCAGCTCCAGTCAATGTCAAAATCCGGAGGACTGGAACGTTTTGTGTTGAGGAAGCGAGAAAAGTATAGGTTTAGTTCAATCGGATCAACTTCAGTGATTTTCAGGCAGTAAGCAACCAGTGAATTTGCTCCAGACCCCCTACCTACATGAAAATATCCGTTGTTTAAACTGTGTCTTACAATATCCCACGTGGTGAGAAAGTAACACCCAAACCGAAGCTTATGAATGACTTCCAGCTCTTCGTATAGCCGAGCTAATGCCACTTTATCATCTGACCGATAGCGATCCTTAAACCCTTCTAGCGCCAAGGACTCTAGCAGTATTTTATCTTCATAGATGCTAGCTGTAAAACACCGTTTGTTCTTAGGTTCTTCAAAACTGAAGACAAACTCACATTGATCTGCTAACCGATCCGTGTTGCGAATGATCTCGGGATAATTTTCGAAGTACTTTTCTATCCTATCTCGAGACACCATCACCTCGTCAGATGCTGCCGCCTGATCAGATTTGAGATAGCTCAGTAAGATGTTTTGATCAATGCACCTAAGCAACTTATGCAGCTCATATTCTTGCTTGTTGCGATGTGTAACTGGAAGTAAGCATACAAGCTTATCTAACCGTCTAAGCAGTGGATTTTTGTATTGCTTTAGTTCTATTGCTTTGACACCTATATACTCATGATTCTGCAAAATTTCGGGGATATTGCTACTTGGGTAAATCACAAAGGCGTGTTGAAAAAAAGGAGATTGCTTAGGTAGTGGCATCTCCCCCAGATTGGTCTTGGTCAGCAGCTCATTCAGCTCGCGCAATCCCTCCTGATTTTTTGCTAAACCGATGTAGAGCAACTCTCCGTCTTTTCTAAACTCACAACCAACGATGGGTTTGATTCTTGCCTCTTTGCATGACTTGACAAAATCAAATACCCCGGTAGTGCTGTTGATATCTGTAAGAGCCAAATATTCCAGATTGCATTTTTGTGCTTCAGCTACCAGCTCTTCTACAGGCAGAGTCCCGAATCTCAATGAATAATATGAGTGACAGTTTAAGAACATGATTTTTAGTAGCTAGTTGTTGGTAGCTGGTTGCTCACCTCTTGATGTTTACATTTTCCTATTACCATTTCCCTAGCTTTTCATAAGCAGAGAATCCAGTCGCACGTCGAATGAGTGTAGGGTCATCAAAACGATGTTTCATTCGATCCATGGCTTGATAGAGCCGAATCATTTTAATGTTATCCTGAAACAGGTCGATCTGTTGATTTCCATGTACCAGACCGGATAGCTTGACACCTATTAATCGCAGCAGCATCCTGCGTTGATACAACTTATCAAACAGCTCATGCGCACAATCAATCAATACATCATCGCTGGCTGTAAATGCGACCTTCTTTTGTGCAGTTTCTGTATCTCTATTAGAGTACCGAATCCGGACAGCAATGGTGGAGCACATGAGGTTACTGTTCCGTAGCTGGAACGCTACTTTTTCCACCATCGCAAGCAGTAGCGCTTTCAACTCCTTGATGTTTTGTGTGTCTTTATCAAATGTGCGCTCAGTGGAAATGGACTTTTTCACACTGTAAGGCACAATGGGGCTCATATCTATGCCGTTGGCTTTCTTCCAGAGACTAAGCCCATTTTTACCTAAAAGCTCTTGCATAGATTCAGCAGGCACCTGACGTAGGGTCTCTATAATTTTAATACTGATCCTTCTAAGCAGTTTGTAAGTGACCTCTCCTAGCGAAGGAATGTTTCTAATCGTCTGTGGATCCAAAAAGGGCTGAACATGGTCTTGAGTGATAGACAGGCTGCCTTTAGGTTTGGCATAGTTGGTACACATCTTCGCTACGGTCTTGTTCACGCTCAAGCCAAAAGACATAGGAAGGCCCGTTTCATTTTGTACTTTATCGACGAGCTCCTTCGTAAACTGTAGGCTTCCAAAGAACTTATCCATTCCTGTCATGTCGAGATAAAACTCGTCTATAGACGCTCGCTCATGTACCGGTGCATGTTCGGTCACGATCTCATTCACCATGTTAGAATACTCAGTGAAAAGGTCAAAATCGCCTTTAATGATTGTTGCGTCAGGACACCTTTGCAACGCTAGCCTGGTAGGCATAGCTGCTCTCACACCGTATTTTCTCGCTTCATATGAGGCCGACGTAACTACCCCTCGGTTACTGGTCCCTCCAATGATCAATGGCTTTCCAGCCAACTCCGGCATCTTAAGCAGCGTACAGCTGACATAAAATGCATCCATATCCATGTGTACAATCTGACGACTCATTACTAAAAATAATAGTATTATTAATAATGCTAAAATAATTAGTATTTAAAAGAAATGAGCCTGAGTTATGGAATAGTTTTGAACAAGTAATCAACGGATTGGGTGAGTCACTGCGTAGGGTAATATCGATATAAGAGCTTTATTGCCTGAAGAGTACATTCATATTCAATCTTTAGAATAAAACTCTCTCGAAGTATTGATTCCGGAGAGGTAATAGACTTAGATGCTTTTGACAATAAAATAAAGACTAGCTCTTTTAGTGAAAAGAATTAGTTGGGCCAAACTAGTGTCCCTACACTAATTAATATTATCGAAAAGGAAATGACTAAGAAGAAAATAACAATTACAATGTTTTGATTTTTCTTAGACTCTAAATGCCTGAAGACCTTGAAATTTGATTTATAAGCTCTAATTGTAAGCTTCCCCTGAATTTGATCCACTCAAAATCAGAGTTCCAAACCTAGTAAAATTCTTCAAGTACCTGTCTGG
>JABSPG010000551.1 GCA_013214445.1 Ekhidna sp.
ATGAAAACTGAACAAATACTACAGTATCAACTTGAGACAATATTTATTAGATTAAGTGTTTGTACTTTGACACAATGTTATCTCACTTAATCATCCAAGTTACGCATATTTAAAATAGGGTATCTTTCTTCCTCATTTATCTTATAAAATCCGGATTGGAATGTTCCTATCCAGAAGTCATTATCAAACTTTTTGATGAACTGGATGTAAGTATTCTTTGCCAGTTGATTAGCAGGGAAGTCTTTTTCTTGACGATAATTATCCAAGGATAATCCTGCTCCATCGGTACCAAACCACAGATCATTTTCCTCTTTGTAGATACTTAGAACCCCAGATTGATCAATCCCTTTGTGATCGCTGTAGTGGAATGCTATGTCACCCATCCTGTTATCCAAAAAGCTGATCCCATCCCATGCTGTACCAAACCATAAATTTCTATCTCGATCTTCAAAACAAACTTGTACTGCGTTGCTCACAAGAGAATTCAATCTGGATGAGTTATGTTCGTATTTCGTGGTTGATTCTGAAATTCTATAAATACCGTTACCATCTGTGCCAACCCATACAACTCCTTCGCGATCGGTAATGATATCCCTGATGTCTGTAGCTTCTATGTCAATGGCTTCAAGCGAATCGGTATCGGTATAAAACTTATTCAGCCCGTGCTGGCGTGTACCTAGTAGCAAGCTGTTGGGCGTCAATGAATGTATTTTGTGTATGTAAAACCTCCTGTCTGATGACAATGCAAAAACTTTATATTCAAGATTACTATCTAAGGCTATGAGATCTCCATCTTGTGTGCCTATCCATATTGTTGAATCTATTGCTGAGAGCGAAGCACCTCTGTTTTTCAGCATGTTATTTAATTGCTTGATAGGAGAGAAGTCAGATTCAAGATTAACCAACCCTTTGTTTGATAATATCCAAAGGACGGAATCTTGATCTATTGTAGATTCATGAATTTGGTCTCCAATGTTTACATTATTGATTCTTCTGATTTTGTCAGTTTCTAAGTCTAGGAGGTGAAGTCCTCCTCCAAAGGTTCCGATCCACAGCTTGCCTTCATTGTCTATAGAAAGAGTAGAGATGTCATTTGATCCAAGCTCAGAATTTCCTGTATGAAAATTTACAAACTTGGAGCCATCGTACCTATTAAGTCCTTTTTTGGTCCCAAGCCAAATGAGCCCTTTCTTATCTTGAATGATAGCTGTAATTGATCCCGAGGCTAGACCGTCCCTTCTGCTTATATTGTAAAATCTATCAGTTGCCTGTGCATACGTTTGGTAGAACAGGGCGACACAACCAACTAGCGTCAAGATCTTTTGAAGGTTCATAGCTTAGAAAAACTAATTTGTTTCCATGAAAAAAAGGGGCCACAGCCCCTTTTTTATTTCTGATTGGTAACCAATACTATTCAGCATCTACTATTCTGAGATTTTTGAAGTAGATCGCATTTTCTGATTGTCCATCACCATAGCCTCCTCCAGCGATTATTTTGATGCCATTTATTTGATATGAACCCGCCGCATCTTCATTTTCAGATCCAAAGTTGTTTCCGGCATTTTCTGTGTAGAAATCATCGAACCGTAAGGTCACCCACTTATTTGCTTCCGTCAAGTATTCACGATACCCGATGTACATGCCGGCTCCATCAGGATTCAACCTATGCGTATCGTGATTAGTGACCATTAGGAAAAATGAATATCCTTTCGCTTTATCAGATCCAAAAGCAGGGTTGTCGCCAACTGCTACATCTTCTCCGGTCATATCTGAGAATGCCAGTGCTTCAGAGTCTTGGTAATACACATCAACTTCTATGTATTTAGTTCCAGCTGTAAGTCCATCTTGTGAATCATTCATTCTTGGTAAGGCTTCAATCATGGACTGATCAAGCGTTGTACCAAAGTCAAACATGATGTGTGACCATCCGGCAGCTCCCCATGGAGCAGGATTCTTTTCCACTTTCATTACTTTACCACTAAACTCCAAAGCTGCATTTGGGTCAGGATTATCGCTACCTACAGAAATGGTAAATTGATTATTCATGTTTTCGAATGTGGCAGTAGTGGGCTCTAGGTTATTATTTACATCAAAAGTTGTGATTGTTCTGTCGGCATCCCAGTGTTCAGGATCGATAGAAGAAAGTGCAACGCTATTTCCAGCGCTTCCTGCAAAGTCAGCAAGCAAGAAACCAAAATCGCCTACTGCATTTAGTGTGACAGTAGCTGCATCTCCAAGCTCGCCCTGTGCATCTTCAACGCCAAATTCTAGCGTCAAAGTACCCTCTTCAGTAGGGATAAACTCATGTTCGAATGAATCTTCCGATTCGTCACCTGAGTAGGTTTTGATATTGTCTCCGTTTAAGGTGACACTACTTAAACCTGCCTCTGCTGAAACATCAATAGTAAAGACGAATGGACTTGCTACTAGTGCTTCGAGATTGCTCAAATCTGAAGGAGCACTTATGGAAATGGTAGGTCTTTCAAATACCTTTTGTGGTTCATCATCATCTCCACATGATGAGAAAGTGAAGAGAATACTGAGAGTCAACATTGCTAGAGATGCTCTCAGGATTTTCTGTTGTAAATGAGTTTTCATAGTTCAAATTTTTAGCTTCAAAAAAGATCCCGTTCTTCGACAGAAATAACTTTTCCAAATTTGAATATCTGATTGGTGATGGAACTCCTGAATTCTCGTCATCGATAAGGGGTATTTTCAATCAAAAAAACCATGGTATTCCTGCTCTTTGCTTTCAAATGGGCTATTCATGATTGCCCGAACTTGATGATAATACACACCTTTTGAAAGGAAAATGCAAGAACTCAATGATGTGAAAATCCAACATCTTTGAATATAAAATTTGTAATGGTATGACTGCACGGACAACATTCTTTCTCTTGACTCTTTTGGCGGTAGTTTTCCAATCATGCTATGAGGCTAGTCCAGTTACTCAGTCTCTGGAATTACCCGAAAAGTCTGACTTTAACGAAGACTGGAGTTTCACAATTGATGGAATCGAAAGCGCTAAAATTGACATTCCTCACACCCCTAGGATCGAGCCACTCATTGTTAATGATCAATGGCAAGGATCAGCTAAATACACAAAGAATATTATTGTTGACAATCCTTCTCAAGCAAATACCTGGCTTCACTTTGAAGGGGTGATGCACGAAG
>JABSPG010000552.1 GCA_013214445.1 Ekhidna sp.
AGGACAGCCAATCGATTTGCAGCTCCCATAGTCGTGAGAATGCCTGGTGGTTTTGCAAAGGTTGGCGATCCATGGCACTCAGTAACGAATGAAGTCATGTTTGCACACGCTATTGGATGGCAGGTAGCATTTCCAAGCAATGCACAAGACGCAGCAGGTCTAATCAGATCCGCCATGAGGTCAGATAACCCTACCATGTTCTTCGAGCATCGTAACCTAAACGATAATCGCTATGCAAGACGCCCCTATCCTGGAGATGAATTTGTGGTCCCTTTCGGAAAAGCGAATCTGCTCCAAGAAGGAAAGGACATCACACTTGTGACATGGGGAGCCATGTGTGAAGCTTGTGAAGGTGCTGTGGAAAAGTCCGGTATATCGGCAGATGTCATAGACCTCAGAACGATCATGCCATGGGACAAAGAAGCTGTGCTGAATTCAATAAAGAAGACCAATAGATGTCTCATTGTGCATGAAGATGCCCTAACTGCCGGATTTGGAGCAGAGATTGCGGCAGTGCTTGCTTCAGAGGGCTTCAACTACCTGGACGCTCCAGTAGAACGTATCGCAATGCCTGACATCCCACTCCCTCATAATGTGCCGTTAATGGAATCAGTAGTGCCTAACTCTGAGAGTATTGCCGATAAAATGAAAGAGATCTTGGAGTTTTGAAGAACACACTGCCCTCTGATTTCAAATCAATCTTAGAGTTTCAAATACCTTCTTAATCTTTTTATAACTTATTCAACGAGTTATGGGAACTTAGTGCTGCTAAATAGTATAGCTGGATCGGTATGGTATATCAAAAAAATGTAACTATTTGAATATTATTTATGACTTAAGGGTTACTTTTTCAATTCAGAAAGTATAAGTATATGAATATTTATTCTTATAATTTTCATATTCAAATACTTACCAATGCAAAATCTCACCAAATACGCAATGGGTCTCATTCTCTTAGCTTGCTTGGCGTTCTCATGTACTCCAGCACAAAATACCGCATACATGTGGAGAGACTTAGATCATTCCAGACAGCTAGCCAAGCAAAAAGGCCACAGTAAAAAGAAGATGTATAACGTCAAAACCAGAACTCATACCAAAAAGAAGATGAGCAGGAGTTTAGCAAAGAACCGATAGCTAGCAAGAGAATTTAAAGTTGGTCTTTTTAGGACTTTAGCAGAGTACTTAGCTCAGACTGGATTGCTTCTAATTTGTTGTCATTATACCATTTCTGAATTACTAAGTGAAATTCGCTGTAGGGCATCTTGTTTTCACTGTCTCTCCAGTCCCAATAGATTCTCTGTAATTCTTCTGGTCTTGGTCCCCAATCAAATAGCACATTCAAATCAGCATCTAGAGCAATCAATTTTGGTATTGACCGGCCTCCTTTAGTCAAGAAATGATCCATTAGCTCGGTATGCTCATCTCGAAGAACGATTCGTAAATCAATGCCCTCGTTGAGTTCAGCTACCTTGGAGATCAGGGGAACGCTATTTGCAGCGTCTCCGCACCAAGTCTCAGTGATTAACAGCCAAGTTTGCTTTGAAAGCCCTTGTACTTTTTTAATCAGATCGGGATGCAGCACTGAGGTCTTTGCAATTCGCTTCGAACGTTGCGCATTTAGTTTGGTATAATGAATAAGATCTTCTTTTTGTTCTCCCGAAGTTTTTCCCTCTGACGCAAAGCTGGTAAACATCCGTTCGTATTCATCCGAAGAATAGGAAGCCTCAATTGCTTTCGAAATGATTTGTTTTAGATCCATGTCTCTGTTTTAATCCAATACACTACCCAGTAGTCATTGGTTCAAATGCTGAATTAGAAAACCTTCAAAAGGTTAGCTGAACGACTATTGAATCGAGCTTGCCGAATTTGGACTGATCAAAAGCTCTCGAAATAGCTCCCATCTTTTGTCTGATTGCTCAGCAACCCCACCTCTGGATTCGATATAATTTGCGACAAGATCTTTCCCTAAGTTATAATTGATCACATAGCTACGATACTGATCAAAAAATCTAGTTCGCTGCAAAGCTCGATCTGGCTCATTTAGTTGGTACTTTTCCAACCATGCAGCAGCTTCCTCCCTACTCATAGTACCATTCAAATATGACCTTGCGGCTTCATTTCCAGCATAACTAAGCCTTCCAATCAAGGCTTGCACTTCATAATACTGATCAGCTTTATTTGCATCTAATCCTGCCAAAGGAAATAGCACATCTCTTTCATACTTGATCCGTTCTGCACCCGGAAAGGCTACATCGATTCCATAATTTGCACTACCCTCCGCAATGAGTGACTGAGGAGAAAACAATGGATAAACGGAATACTCCTTCCAACCTTTACCGTTTACCAAGTTTTGCTCAAGCAAGGTATTAAACACATGATGACCTGGATAGCCCTCATGGCAAGCAAGATCTATAGCTCTACTGATCTGAATCGGCAAATCTGTATTAATTTGAATTAAGCTCTGACTATTGCCTTGGTAGTAGTTATATCCCGACCAGCTTTTGTCGGTAACATACTCCAATACAAAATTCTCATTATCTGGTAGCTTGTAGTAAGCATTGGTACGCATTCTAGCTTCTTTGATAGCCGTGCGAAAAACAGTATCAAGCTTCTCCATTGGTATAATGAACTCATTGACAAAAGCATTGTACCGCTCTGGTAAGCTCCCCTCTCCTGCCAGTACATTTTCTAAGCTCATTAGTAAACTATCAAAATACGCTTCTGAATATGTAGGAGGTTTTGCGTCATACAACAGTTTGGCCTCTTCATCAAAAGAGTACACTTTACCATCCATCATTTCCACCTTCGTCCGAACAGCTATTAACTGCTTTACGAGCATTCTCTTCCGTTCAATATCACCTTCAACGCTTTGAATTTGACTAATTAAACCGTTCACTTGCTTTATAAAGTCTTCTGCAGGTAAAACATCCTGCTTACTATCCGGCCTCCATTCCTCTGGCCCATAGTACGCATCTACAAAATCAGAATCGTATTGACCAATATTTAGCGTTAGGCGGACATAATCCTCCGCAATTGAATCCATTGTGACCAGTTTCTCTTCCTCTTTTTTAGCACAGGAAAATATGGCTAGGAAGATAAGAGCGAATTGAAGCGTGTTTTTCATTATTGATTTAGATCTAGGTTGGCAAGCAATTTAGTAATTTGGATGGTCA
>JABSPG010000553.1 GCA_013214445.1 Ekhidna sp.
GACATAGAGAAGCTTCCCGATCAAGACAAGCAAAACATCTTCTACACCCTCGATAACCTCATTAAAGCTGCTAAGCTTAAAGCGTTGTGATAAAAGTGAGAACTCAAGTCAAGGCGTTTATTATCAAACATTACCATCACCTTTTTACATTAATCTTTGGCGCTGTATCTGCTACCATTATTACCATGACTTATCTCGGAAGGGATCGCATGGAACTTACTTTCAGCATCCAATCCACAAAAAAAATTGTTGACCTGGAAGGCACTCCTGCTATTAGTAACCTAAGTATTTCGTATGGAGAGGAAGAGATTAAAGTACTTTATGTAATGGATATTAAAATTCAGAATACGGGTAATCAGGTCATCTTACTCGAAAATTTCTACGATAAGCAAGTAGCTATCTGGGCACCTGATGAAAAAACAACATTCATCACTTTTAATACCGAAACATCTGGACTTACTGGAATCGGCTTTTCCAAATATGATCACTTCATCTACCTCGAACCTGACTATCTAAATCCTAATGAATACATTAACCTCTACATCTTTTTTACTCAGGAAGGGGAACCTAAAACACCAGACTTTCGAACGAGCCTAATAGGGGGAGAAGTAATAATCATTGATAATAGATAAGATGGCTGATCGATTACTTCATAGTGTTAGCAATCGCTTCAAAAGAAGCACTTTCTTGTACTCTCTTTTCTAGGTCTGATAAATCGCCCCAAGATGATTGCCAAAAATTTTTATTGCTATTGATTCTTTCAAGAATATCACGCTTAAACTCGTCGAGTTTAAGCGTAGTAGGATTACCCTTAAATTCAAAGTCCATCAAAATTTGTCGCCCTTTCTTCATAAGGCTAATTCCGCCTAATCCAAGATATTTGACTTTATAAGTTTTGTCTATCTGGTATGATAATCCATCGGAATCAACCAAAACAGTATTTTTAAAAATATCTTTCTCAAGTAATTCCGTACTTGTTGATTTAAGGTCTTTCTCTTTAGAGAAAACATAGACCATTTTATCATTTTTCTTTAATGCAATAACAGGATATTTCAAAACCACCTAACTAAGTATTTAATATTGTTTGTAATACTCCTCTGTGAATTTTGATATTATCTCTTTGCAAGATTTTGCATTTTCCATAAAGGATTTTCTGCTCCCTAACTCTCCATCTGAATCCCAAAAATCCTCTCTTTTTTCATAGACCTTCAAAATCAACTCTTTAAGTCCTTCAAAACTTACATTACTTGGTTCTTCGGCAAATAGATCAATTTTAAATTTTTGATCTAAAAAGATATCAAAACCCCAAAATTTACCCGAATAACCTGTTTTTTGGGTCTTTTCGACGATATATAATTGACCATTAGAATCAATAACCTTCAGTCTATCAAAATACTCTTTTTTTAACATACGTTTAGTGCCGATAAGTAAATCATTATCAGATCTATGAAAAGATAGAATCCAATTGTTAGAAATTGAAGCCACTGGATAACTAAGTATTTTGCTATTTATTCGTACCATCAATTAAAAATTTTTTCACCAATTCTACCTCCTCCAGAAATAGTTCCGGCCTTAAACCATGTAGGTGTACCAAACCAAAAAGTCTTCAAGGGACCAAAATGATGATGAACACCTGTATGTTGTGCTTGATTTAACATGGGTTTTAAATTCCACATCTGATTTTTTGCCCACCAAGAAAACCCTTGGCCTTTCACAGCTCCATTCCGAGCCCAAGCCCAGTGATGCAATTGTTGTCCTGATTTAGCAAAACCAGTTTTTCCATAAGCTCCTCGCCAAGAAGTCCAATACTTGTAATTCTTAGTAAGCATTTTAAGACCTCCTTTTGCAATTCCTTTTGCAATAGACTTGGCTAAAAATATGTCAGAAGCAGCCATTGCTCCATTAAATACTGCTCCACCATAATTCCCTTCATATGCAGCATCTGCTACACCAATAAGTGAACTAGCAACCGGAATGTACCTCCAAAAACTATCTTCACTCACTCCACTACCCGGCAAACCATCCCCTTCAACAAGATAGTAGTAGGATCTACTTGCCATAATACCACCAGCATTCTCTTCTCCATCACTTGGTATCCATTCTGCATCATCTGGATCAACCCAAATAAGTTCATAGAATACGCTTTCAACTTCTTCAGGAAGACCACTCCAAATTTCGCTTTTTCCACCTTCAGGAGTGGTAAACCCTCCATACCCATTTGTTGGGTTTAACCCATATCCTGATCCAGTATTATAACTAAATCCAGTACTAAATCCTTGAGCACTAAAGTTCTCAGAGAATGAGCCATTACCGTTCCAAGAATTAACAGCTGCTTGGCCTGCTGCACCCGCTGCATTCCATGCTGCATTAGCTAATAGGTTTATGAAAAATCCCCACTCTCCATTTGGATCAATAACTTGATGCGGATTATTCCCCATTCCTGTGTAAGGCGAACTAAACTGCCCTGCCGGATCCACTTGTGGGAAGCGTCCTAAAACAGGATCATAATTTCTTGATAAAAAGTCGTAAAAGCCTGTCAATGAGTCCAGCATAGCAAACGGAGACTGGTACAACAACCCTGGATCGATGTATCCATCTGCTCTCCATGAGTTGGACGTTGGGAGTCCAAAGGGATAAAAATTATCGCATTTTTTTCAACGCCTTTCCATTTCTTCTAAGTTCCATCTAAAAAATTAAAGAACTTTTTAAGGCCTTTGCCTTGACGCAAAGAAGATAAAATTATGGGTACATTCCAATACCAGATTATGGGTAATTATCCACCAAAGAACCCCTTCCCTTTCACTTTTACATAACATGCTCTTATACAAGCTCCTCGAACTGGTTCGATTTTCATTTGTCCTGCGGGTTGTATAAGCATATTATGTAAAGTGCGCATAGCGCTACACGTGTCCAGTTCAGGGATTCTTTGGTTGCTGCATCAGACCGATCAATGAAGCTGTGATTCGTGTGTTGATCTGTGCGGATTCATTGATTGGGTTGATGTGCCAAGCAGCTACTCTTTTTCTCTTGTGTGGTGATTGATCCGATGCGCGGCAGGATTGCACGAACTACTGACTTGTAATCAGTTGGTCGGGAACAGGTAAAAGAGCCTTCAGCTAGCGTTGGGATTGCGGGGCGAGCCGTTGCGAGTGCGAAGGAAGCCTGACA
>JABSPG010000554.1 GCA_013214445.1 Ekhidna sp.
GAAGTAGGCATACGCAAAGTATTAGGCGCAAGTGTTTATCAAATTGTCCTCCTCTTTTATCAGGAATTCATCATTCTAGTACTTGTCTCAGCAGCGGTTGGAATACCTATCGTCTATGTAGGAATGAGTCAATGGTTATCTAGCTACGCTTTTAAAATAGATTTTCCATGGGCTGCTGCTTTACTGTCAGCCGCTATCGTTCTTGTTTTTGCGTTAATGGCAGTTGGCTATCAAACATACAAAGTAGCTGTTCTTAACCCTGCTAAGACAATCAAAGATGAATAAATTAACCAAATCCATTCTTTGGCTCTCTTAATAGAAAAATATGCCATGAAATCACATACTGCTGGAACGGCAGAATGTACTTACCTACCAGACTTGATTAAACCAATAGCCTCCTGAACGCTTGCTACTTGGACTGTCTGCATGCCTTCCTGATCATCATTAATCTTGGCTACATTCTTAGCTGAAAGCTTTGCAATGGCAGATGGAGGAAGTACAATAAAGAAATACTTGATTCCTGTTGCAGCAAATGTTGGAGCAACTTCTTGATCTATGAACTCCTGAACATCTTTTCGAAACAGTCCCTCTGCGGAACTGGTATCCACTATCCAATTGGTGACAAAATTATTCTTTGCAAACGGGACTCCAACTTCATAAATGGATTTTCTAAACTCCTCGACAGAGATTAGAAGAGAGATCCATGTATCAATCATAGCTCCATTGGAGGAATCAAAAACACCAGTCACTTTGCCTTGAACTTCATAGACTTTCAGAGTGAAATAAGGTAATCTTCATCATCAAGAGTATTCATAATCTAATTTAGATCACCTCAAGCACAAACAACTAATCTACCCGGCATTTATCTACCGTTAGACTTGATAAGTATCTGAATGAGAATACTCAAAACCATTGTTCCTGCACAGCCAATCACATTGTACCAAAGGTAGCTAAGTTCAAAAGCACCTGACTCTGTCAAAAAGTGAATGATAATCACACCCATCTGAGCTAAGGCAGCTGCTATAAACACAGCATTGCCTTTTACTGTCTTCAAGAAAAAGGCCACCAGAAAGATCCCAAGCACGGTTCCATAGAAAATCGACCCCACGATATTTACTGCCTCAATTAAATTCTCCGAGCTATTTGCAAGAAGCGCAAACAGGATCGCAATAAGGCCCCAAACCAATGTCAGTATTTTAGAACTATTCAAATAGTGCCTTTCACTGGCGTTAGTTTTGATCGCTCTCTTATAAAAATCGATTGACGTGGTGGATGCTAGGGCATTCAATTCCGAGGCGGTTGAGGACATTGCTGCAGAGAAGATCACTGCAATCAACAATCCTATCAGTCCATGAGGTAGATACGTGATGATGAAAGTCAAAAAGACATAATCTGAATCTTTCGTCTCAAGGGTATCATCCGCCAGCAAGATCACTTCCTTGGCCTGCTCCCTCAACACCAATGACGCTGCGTCTGTAGTTCTGAGCTCTTCCATCAGCTCACTCCGCTTGACATCAGATAGACTTTCATCTGCTAGCAGACTCGCTACCTCTCTTCTCTTCTCCAATGCCAACCTGTATTCCCCATCGATTTGATCAAATTGAGCTGCATATTCTGAGTTTCGAACAACTTCAACAGACGCTTCCTTAAAATGAATCGGAGGATTGTAAAAGATGAAGAAAACGTAGACCATCACACCCACAAAAAGGATGAAGAACTGCATAGGGATTTTGAGCACCGCATTGAACATCAGCCCCATCCTACTTTCAGCTGCACTTGCGCCCCCTAGATATCTTTGCACTTGCGATTGATCTGTCCCAAAGTACGAAAGGGCAAGAAAAAACCCTCCCGTCAACCCTGACCAAATGGTATAACGCTCTCCAGCATCTGTACTGAAGTTAACAGCTTCAAGCTTACCAAGCGAACCTGCAATCTCAAGAGCACCACCAAAGGTGGTGTGATCAGAAATATATCCAATGATCATGAAGAAAGCCGCAAACATCCCCGCCATAATGACCGCCATCTGCTGCTTTTGTGTTATTGAAACTGCTTTGGTGCCTCCAGATACCGTATAGATAATCACAAGAACGCCTGTTCCTATTATGGTTGTTGTAAGATCCCAATGTAGTATAGAAGATATAATGATTGCTGGTGCGTAGATGGTAATTCCTGCTGCGAGCCCTCTTTGAATCAAAAATATGGCGGCACCAAGGTATCGCGTCTTCGGATCGAATCGTTGCTCCAAAAATTCATAGGCAGTATAAACCTTTAGCCTGTAGAATATTGGAATGAAAACTGCAGAGACCACAATTAGCGCAATGGGCAATCCAAAATAATTTTGCACAAAGCCCATCCCACTTTCATAGGCTTGACCAGGTGTAGAAATAAAAGTAATTGCACTAGCCTGAGTGGCCATTACTGACAACCCGATGGTTCCCCATTTCATTGAATTATCACCAAGCAAGTACCCATCGATATCTCGCTGACCTCTAGTCTTATATACACCGTAGGCCACAATAAATATCAGTGTCCCGAAAAGTACGATTAAATCAAGCGAATTCATCTATTAATAAGAGCTACTAAAAAGGTGAAATACAGTGATCAAAATGATCAACCATGATGCGACTAATAGATAGACATGAGACCAACTTCTGAAGAACGGAGGCTTATCAAGTTCTGTTTCGGAATCTATCTTCTTCACTTCCCTAAGGAAATCATGTTAACAAAAATCCTGTAGGCCCCTGGGACACCTGCTGGCAGCTCTCTAAACCAACTATACCCCGAATATACATAGTATCCCTTTCCATATTTCGCCACCAAAAAGCCTCCAGTTTTAGCACTCTCCCCTGGATCATTACTACTTAGAATTGGGGTGAATTCGTCTGACCACAATTCTAAGAAGTAATGA
>JABSPG010000555.1 GCA_013214445.1 Ekhidna sp.
TTTCTTCTTTTTCTGGGTTGGTGTCATCGAAGCGCAGGTTGCATTTCCCACCATATTTTTCGGCTAGTCCAAAGTTGAGGCAGATGGACTTAGCATGGCCAATGTGCAGGTAGCCGTTTGGCTCAGGCGGGAACCGGGTAGTGATACTGTCGTGCTTCCCCTCTTTCAGGTCTTTTTCGATCATCTGCTCGATGAAATTCAGCGATTCTGTACTAGGTGAATTTTTTGCTTCGTCCATACTATCAAATTGTGTTAGCAAAAATAGAGAGGCTGTTTACAATTATTGATTTTTGGTACAAGTCTTTAGCTAAGAATTTCTAGTTATTTCAGGAAATCTTTTGATTTAAAACCCTTGAATACTGCTCTTGACAGCCGATTCCGCTAGTTCATCACTAAAATGTAGAACAAATATTGAAGTGCTCCGTTATATTTGTTCTACATTTTAGAAATTATGAGATGAAGGAAAGTAAACTAGGAGATTTCGAAGAGACCATTCTTTTGATTGTGGGGATACTGGGTGAGGATGCCTACGCATTTAAGATTGCTGAAGAATTTGAGACGCAGACGACCAGACCTGTTTCCATTGGAGCTGTGCATTCTACACTCAGCCGAATTGAGGATAAAGGCTTTTTGACCTCCGCGATGGGAGGGGCATCTGCCGAGCGTGGAGGTAGACGCAAAAGAATCTATACCATAACAGCGGAGGGCCAACGTGCTTTGGAGAAATCGAGAGAGCTGAAAATGTCTCTATGGAATCAGTTCCCAGCCTTTGCACAGGGGAAACTCAACTTTGTACTTGGTGGCTAAGCAACTCCCTCCAAAGCTGGCCGAAAGATTCTTATTGCTTTTTCTAAAAGAAGAACTAGCAGAAGAGGTACTTGGTGATCTTGATGAAAAATTCTACCGGACTATAGAAAAAAAGTCATTGAGAAGAGCCAAGCTAAACTATTGGTATCAGGTTTTGAATTACCTCCGACCATTCGCATTTAAATTTTTTAAATCAAACTCAATTTTAGGGACTATGATCAAACACAATTTTAGAATCAGTTATCGCATACTCATCAAAAACAAAGCTTTTTCTGCGATCAATATTGGCGGTTTGGCTATGGGAATGACTGTTGCCATCTTGATTGGACTTTGGATTCAAGATGAGCTGACCTTTAACCAATATCACAATAACTATGACCGCATTGTTCAGGTCATGCGCAGAGATGTGGAAAATGGTGAAATTTACGTAAATGGCTCTTTGATCAGCAAACTCGGAGAGCATTTGGAACAAACCTTTCCAACACTTTTTGAAAAAGTAGCGGTGACCTTTAATCGGAATCAGACCATGGTACTTACGGTGGGTAACCAATCTCTGGAGCGCTTTGGTTATTTCTTTTCCTCCGATGCAGCGGAAATGCTTTCTCTTGAAATGGTGGTTGGTCAGCCAAATGTGGAAAACAAGGAGTTTCTTTTGTTGTCAGAATCGCTTGCCACGGCCCTCTTTCGCGATGATAACCCTGTGGGAGAGTTCGTGCAGCTTAATACGTCCACTCAACTGATGGTGGCCGGAGTATATAAAGATTTGCCGCTCAATTCATCTTTTGCCGACATGGAATACATGGTTCCTATGGAGCTTGTTTACAATGAAGAAAATCCTGCTAGCTGGGACAACTATAACACCAAAGTATACGCCTTGCTGAATGAAGGAATCGATTATAAGCAAGCATCCGAGATCATCAAAGACGAGCTAAACAAAAGGATTGATCCTGAAGAGGGTCCGAGAGATTTATTGCTTCTTCCCATGGAAGATTGGCATCTAAATGCAAATTTTGAAGATGGTGTGCAGAAGCAAGGGAGTCGAATGACGTTTTTAAGGCTCTACGCTGTTATCGGTGTATTTGTACTGTTACTCGCTTGCATCAATTTTATGAATCTAAATACAGCTAGGTATCAACTAAGGGGTAAGGAAGTGGGGATTAGGAAGACCGTAGGTTCCAGAAGAAAGCAGCTGGTTTCACAGTTTCTCACAGAGTCGATTTTGTACGCATCCGTGTCGTTCGTTCTATCCATTTTCATTGTTGGGCTTACGCTCCCCTACTTCAATATTGTATCTGATAAGGATTTGGTACTCCCTTGGACAAATCCACTTTTTTGGGGTGCAGGCCTGCTGTTCACGATTACTAGCGCACTCATTGCGGGCAGCTACCCAGCGGTTTTCTTATCCTCCTTTAGTCCACTGAAAGCACTGATGGGATCCGTCCGACAAGGCGTTGCAAGCATTAGGCTCAGGCAGTCCTTAGTAGTTTTCCAATTTACCATATCTATTCTTTTGATTGTGGGCACGTTGACGGTCCATAAACAAATTCAATTTGCGAAAGCGCGCCCGGTAGGGTATGATCAATCTGATCTGATCGTGGTGCGAGGTAGATCAGGCTCCTACTACGAGAAGTTTGACCTTGTACGGGAAGAAATATTGAAGACTGGATATGTGGAGGAGATGGCTTCAGCTAATTATCCATTGATGAACACCCTTGGGAATAACAATGGCTTTCGCCTAGAAGGCAATGACGAATCTTATCAGATTACATTTAATACGATCTATGTAACTCCAGAGTATGGGAAGGCGACCAAATGGGAACTGGTTGATGGTCGGGATTTTTCCAGAACCAACGGAGATGAGAGTCAGAATGTAATCGTGAGCGAGTCGGCGGTGCAAGAGATGGGTCTAGAAAATCCGATAGGTAAGAGGTTAATTGCTTATGAAGGATTTGGATGGTCAAATCGTGATCGTGGGTACACAATCATAGGAGTAGTGAAAGACATGATCAAGGGTTCTCCATACGATCCGCCAAGACCTTTGATGTTATTTCATAGCGACTCTGAAGGCTATGCCTTTATGAGGCTGAAGAAAGGTGTTTCGTACATGGAGTCGATACCGGAAATCCAGGAAGCCTGGCAAGCAATCTTGCCTGATCATCCCTTTTATTTTGAATTTGTGGATGATCAATATTCAAGAAAATTTAGAGACGAAGAAAAGATTGGAAGCCTGGCAACTCTGTTTAGCGTACTTGCAATTATGATCTGCTGTCTGGGGTTATTTGGCCTGTCTGCTTTTGTGGTAGAGCAGCGCACCAAGGAAATCGGGATCCGAAAGGTATTGGGCGCTTC
>JABSPG010000556.1 GCA_013214445.1 Ekhidna sp.
TGGTTGCACTGACATCATCAATGGCTGTATTTCTCTATGCAGAGATTGAAAATGGAAGTCCTTTACAATGCCAACAATACGGTATCCAAATTCTTCTCCGCTAGCATTTTGTATGACTTTACTTCCAACAATATTCTCATTCCCGAGCTGTCTTGCCATTTCTTCATTTACCAAAATATTATGTAGAGAATCTTGTGCAAATGAGGGATTAAATCCTCTCCCCTCCACGATTTCAAAGCCAAGCACATCGGCAACAGCAAAGTCAACCATCAATTCGGAGGCATCTACAGTATTATCCGGAGTATTTTCCAGATGGTAAGGATGTTGGTTGAATTGTCCACCAGGTATGCTGGATGTGAGCGCTGTTGATTTGACGCCAATAATGGCTTCTAATTCTTTTTGAGCTGTTCTTAATCCTTCTAAGTCTACACCACCAAGTGATATCTTAGTGGGTACATTTAGTGAAATAATCGCTTCCTGATCGAACCCAAGATTCTTCTCCCTCATGAATTGAATCTGGTTCAAGATGATAAAGCTACCGCTGATCAGAATAGCCGAAATACTGAACTGCACAATCACCAAAAAGCTTCGTAACCTGACGCCTCTAAAACTTGAGGTGAGCTTTCCTTTGAGCACCTCTGTTGGCCTAAAAGAAGAAAGGCTAAGTGCTGGATAAAAACCAGCCATAAGGCAAACGATTAGCCAAACTAGGAAGGACTTTAAAACGAACGAAAACTCAAATAAATCGCCAACCCTGAATTCCTTACCACTAAGGTCATTGAAGGCACTCAACAAAATCATCGCCAGTCCAAAGGAAACTATCAAAGAGGCTAAACTGAATAACGCGGTTTCAAGAAAAAACTGCAACGTCAAATCACCTGATGCTGCCCCGAGTGCTTTCCTGACCCCTACCTCCTTAGCTCTCTCTACAGATTTTGAAGTTGTAAGATTTACGTAATTGATCGTGGCAATCACAATCAGAAAGACAAGAATGGCTACCAGAATATATACATACAAAATGTTACCATTATCCTCCAGCTCCCAACGCAAATGAGAATGAAGATGAATATCATGAATGGATTGTAAGGTAAATCCCATCCCCGGTTGCCTTACAGAAGCTTCTCGATCCTCCCACCAATCCAAGTAGTTCCCTGCCCAACCATTGATCTTCTCCTCGATCACCACTGGGTCAACTCCTTCGCTCAGCTTGATATAGTTGAAGTGACCAAAATCCGCCCATGTCATCCAGGTATCATTTGGATTTATTTGTTTAAGCGTAGCATAAGGAATAATGGCATTAAAATGAAAGTGTGATCGCTCCGGCATTCCTTTCACTACAGCAGTCACTGCTAAGCTCATATCATTAAGATCCAACTCTTGTCCTACTGCGCTGGAATCGCCAAAGTACTTTTTAGACATCTGCTCAGTAATGACCAACGAAAACGGCTTCCTAAGGGCGTCCTTGTCGCCCTCAATTACTTCTATTTGAAAGACGTCAAAAAAGGTGGAATCCATGAAGAAAAAGTCGGGTTCCTCAAAGACCACATTCGTCTTTACATTCTTTACCCTGATCAGATCTTTACTTAGTCCTGGCCCATACCAGGGAGAGAGACTAACAGCTTTTTCCACCTCAGGAAAATCATTCACCAATGCCTGGGCCATTGGATGTGGTGTTCGAGTCTGAGGGTTATCATTCTTCCATGCTACCCTGTAGATTCTATCACCGTCAACGATTGACTTATCATAGGACCATTCATCTTGGATATACAGATAAATCAAGATACTACTGGTAAAGCCGAGCGTTAATCCTACCAGATTAAGAGCTGAAAACAAGGCATTTCTACTAATACTTCTACCGAAAATTCTAAAAAACTGTTGAATCATGTCACCATTTATTTTGAGTGTAAAACCATGATTCAAACCAACCGAATTCTGCTTGTGCTGTGGTTCTTTCCGTTCGGATAGGCGTTCTTCCCCATAAATCAGAACATCCTTTCTGCCTCGATAATCAGATGGGGTCATGCCCGTACGACGTTTAAAAGCAGTATTGAAAGCTGATTTAGAGTTGTACCCCACCATTGCAGCAACATTCTCAATCTTTACCTGAGCATGACCTGGATCTCGTAAAATCTGACAAGCACGCCTGATACGATATCGAGCGATGAGATCTTGGAAGCTTATCTTCAAAGACTCGTTCAATACCTGAGAGAGATGATGAGTAGTTACACCAAGTTCCTTTGCAAGATTTGTCAGCGAAGTATCATCTCTAAGATAAAATTCCGCATCCATCACTTTGTCAATCTTGTCTATCACAGCGGCTTTGATGCCGGGTGCGAGCGTAGACTTTTTGTATTTGTTGCTGACAGGAAGAGGCGCCAGAAATTCCGATTCCTTGAAAACTTGAAAGAATACCAACAGTAGAATCAGCAATACAAAGCAGCCCAGAAACAGCAGGCTTTGCATGCCAACCAACACAAGGATAATTCCCAAGAGATTTATCGCCAGGAAATTTCTCAACCAGGAAAGTCTACTTCCAGTACCAAAGAACCACCGAAAGCCACGCTGCATTGCCTCCCTTCTCAACAGTCTAACAATCAACACTAAGTAAATAATGGTTATCAAAGAAGCAACTAACAGATCTACTACATCCTTCGATAAGTATAACCCGAAAGCCAAAGCAATGGGTAAATAATGAATGGTTGAAACTCTACTCTTCTGTGAAAAAAAAGCCCTCGTGTACAAAAAGAGAAGAACGACCGCAAGCAGAATAATCTGATAGTGACTTATTGGTAAAGTCGGGACAAAAGAAGGCAAGAGCAAAACCGTACAAGTTAGCACCAACTTACCCAAATACCTACCTGCAGGAAACTTTGCAAATAGCAGCAGCAAACCGAAAAGGATGCCTAAAATAAATGACGCGAACGTAAAGGCAAGCTGCCACGGTATTTGCTCAAAGCTTTTCACTTACCAAAAATGAAGAAAAAGCAGCAAAAGATACAATGAGAGAAATCTCCAAAATATTAAATAGTTGCTAATGATAATTGGAATCCGATTTTTCGCAAACGATTGCATAAGTGGAATTATCAAAAAATGGTCGAAAAAGGCCTTGATAGCTACAAATTCCGCACTAATGTCCCTATTTTAGAACT
>JABSPG010000557.1 GCA_013214445.1 Ekhidna sp.
TCTAATGATCGGTTATATCATGGCAGGTTTTACAGACAAAAAACAGGCCTTACATGACATGGTAGCGGGAGCGCTGGTGGTCAAGAAATGACACAAATAATAGTAAGAAGGGGCTGCCTCAAAAGGTGGTAGAAGTATTTGTGTATCTATCCAGTAAAATCTTGTATACAAAAACTGAGACCTTTCAAATTACATTCGAAAGGCCTCAGTTTTATAATCATGATTGGGAAACTACTCCTTAATGCCTTCCAGATCTAGGAAGAAGGCATACTCTAGCGCAGTAGTCTTGTAGCGCTTAAATCTTCCGGAAGCTCCTCCGTGTCCTACCTCCATATCTGTATCTAAGATGAGAAGATTGTTATCGGTCTTCATGTCTCGTAGTTTTGCCACCCACTTTGCAGGCTCCCAGTATTGTACCTGAGAGTCAAAGAAACCAGTAGTTACGAGCATATTTGGATAATCTTGATTTGAGACTTGATCGTAAGGAGAATAGGAAAGCATATATTCATAAGACTCCAGATTCTTAGGGTTGCCCCATTCGTCAAATTCACCAGTAGTCAAAGGGATGCTTTCATCCAACATAGTAGAGACAACATCCACGAAAGGCACAGCAGCTATAACTCCATTGTAGAGTTCTGGTGCCATATTCACTACAGCACCCATCAGCAAGCCACCAGCGCTACCACCTAATGCATACAAATGATCTGCTGATGTATATTTTTCTTCAATCAAATATTTTGAACAGTCAATAAAATCATTGAAAGTGTTGATCTTCTTAAACATCTTACCATCTTCATACCATTGGCGTCCCATCATTTGACCTCCTCGAATATGACAAATCGCAAATGCAAAGCCTCTGTCAAGCAAGCTGAGCCTTACTGAACTAAAACTTGCGTCAATGGTATTTCCATAGGATCCATACGCATATTGTAATAAAGGCATTTGACCATTCTTTTCAAACCCTTTTTTGCAAACAATGGAAATCGGCACTTCTACTCCATCTCTAACTTTAGCCCACAGTCTTTCAGTTACATAATCTTCTGGATTATGTCCGCCAACCACTTCTTGCTGCTTCATCAATGTCTTTTCTTTTGATTCCATATCATAGTCGAAAGTGGAATTCGGAGTTGTCATTGACGTGTAGCCATAACGTAGTGTAGTGGTATTAAATTCAGTGTTGGTAGAGATGTATGCTGTATATGCAGGTTCTCCAAAATCAAGATAATGTTCCTCGCCAGTGCTTTGATTCATTATTCGAAGGTTTGTCAATCCATTCTTTCGTTCATCCACAACAAGGTGATTTGTGAATATTTCAAGTCCTTCTAACAGAACATCATCGCGATGAGCAATCACTTCCTTCCAGTTTTCCTCCGCAGTATTCTCTTCCGAAACTTCCATTAGTTTGAAGTTAGGTGCATCTCGATTGGTCATTACATAGAACTTGTCTTCAAAGTGCGAGATACTGTACTCATGCTTTTTAGGGTCTCTGGGGATAAACTGCTTGAATTCACCATCAGGGTTGTCCGCCTTTAGAATCTTATAGTCACTAATCAGTGTGCTTCCATTGGCTATGACTAGGTATTTATCAGATTTGGTCTTGTATACATAGGTGTAAAACGTATCGTCCTCCTCCTGATAGATCAGTGGATCATTTGCTGTGTCATCTCCTAATTTATGTTTGTAGATCTTCTCTGGCAATAACGTCACAGGATGTTTTGTTCCATAAAAGAAGGTCTTATTATCATTGGCCCATGCACCACCACCGTAAGTATTTTCAATCACATCATCTAGTGTTTCACCTGTTTCCAGGTTTTTGAATTTGATGGTATAAATCCTTCTACTCAATGTATCCTCTGCATATGCAAGGATCTTGTTATCCATTGTGATGCCAGCTGGTCTAGCAGCATAGTAGTCATAGCCCTCTGCCATTTCATTTACGTTCATCATTATCTGCTCTTCAGCGTCCAATGAACCTTCTTTTCTGCAGTAGATTGGATATTCTCCACCTTCTTCATATCGAGTATAATACCAGTAGCCATTGGAGAAGTAAGGAACGGATTCATCAGTCTTTTTTATTCTACTTACAATTTCATCGTAAAGCTTGGTTTGTAAATCCTCTGTATGAGACATGACAGCCTTCTTGTAGTCATTTTCGGCATTCAAGTAGTCTACTACTTGCTGGGTATGGCTGTCAGGAGTTTCGGCATTCTTTTGGTCATCTGTTAATCTCATCCAGAAGTATGGATCAACTCTTGTCTGTCCGTGTTCCTTGAGTATACTGTCAGCTTTCGCAGCAACTGGTGCATCTGGTCTCATAGGTTTTTCTTCAGTTGTTTCGTTTGTACATGCTGTCATCCAAACAAAGGCAAGCAGCAAATAATGGAATTTAATTCGTTTCATTTTTGGAGTGAGTTAAAGGTACAAGATATTACCGACATGATTAATTTCCTAATTTGATTACATAGTCGGCAAAATGAAAGACGATACTATATCGTCTTCTTTGCTGGTTAATTATTTGAACATCTCGCTAACAGTGATTTCTTTGGAACCAGGAGTGTATTTGTAAAAACCTTCTCCTGTCTTAGCTCCTAGATAGCCTGCAGTCACCATGTTCACCAATAGGGGACAAGGAGCATACTTTGGATTTCCAAATCCTTCATAAAGGACATTCATAATTGATAAGCAAACATCCAGTCCTATAAAATCAGCTAAATGGAGAGGCCCCATTGGGTGAGCCATTCCTAATTTCATGACAGTGTCTATTTCTTCTACGCCAGCTACTCCTTCATGTAATGTTATGATTGCTTCATTGATCATTGGCATTAAGATTCTGTTAGCCACAAAGCCTGGGTAATCATTTACCTCAACCGGTACTTTCCCCAAATTCCTACTCATCTCCATAATGGTAGAAGTAGTATCATTAGATGTGGCATATCCTCTAATTACTTCAATTAGCTTCATTACAGGGACAGGGTTCATAAAGTGCATACCTATCACCTTATCTGCTCTTTTGGTCTGAGAAGCTATTTGTGTAATCGATATAGAAGATGTATTAGTAGCTAGTATAGTTTCTGGTTTACATATATCATCTAAGCCTTTAAATATTTTTAACTTTAGCTCTAAATTTTCAGTAGCCGCCTCTATAA
>JABSPG010000558.1 GCA_013214445.1 Ekhidna sp.
GGTGCTAGTGTGGATAATACAGATACCCCAAATATCACTGTCATCATGATGGCACTGAAGAAAGGATGTGTTATGAATGTTGGGCAGTTAGGAAAAAAGGTGCCTGTGAGTAAGGATGACACTGATAAGAATGTGAAGAATGCTGTAACCAAGGACATGGCCAAGAATGTTAGGATGAAATACACATTTGATGTTGTATGTTTACTCTTAGAAAGAGGTGCAAATGTGGGTGGTACAGATGATCGAGGTATGACTGTTATTATGCAAGCATTGAGCCAAAGATGTGGTATTGATGTTATATGCCTACTATTAGCGAGAGGTGTGAGTGTGGATGGCAGAGACAATACTGGTAAACATGATGAAGCAAAGTGCTGATAACCAAAATTGGGGCTCGGCAATAGGGAACGAGATTTGCTTATCGGCTAGCTGATTGAATGGCGCAAGAGCCAAAAAACAAATACCAATAGAGAGCACAAAAGCAAAAAGTATAATGACGAGTGATTCGATGAAGAACTGACTTACAAGTTGGATTCGATGCGAACCCATCGATTTTCGAATGCCTACCTCTTGTGCACGTTTTTCAGCCTGAGCAGTACTTAAGTTCATAAAGTTGATGCAGGCGAGCAGCAGTATGAAAACCCCAATGCATCCAAACATCCAAACATAGGTGATTGCACCACCGGTTTGTACGCCATTTTCCCAATTGGTCTTGAGGTGCCAATCTTCCATAGGATGGAGGAATATTTTGGGGTCTGCTTGCTTGTCATGCTCACTCGCATGATCATAGATCACGTTTTCAATTTTTCTGTTTACATCTTCAAACGTGGCGTGGCTGGCCAGTTCCACGAAAACTTGAATAAAATTGCTTCCCCAATTTGCTCGCTTTTTGGCTCGCATCATCCAGTCCTGCGTAGTGGCATATCCATCGAAATTGCCAATAAAAGACAGTCCTTGAAAACTGGACTGCTGAGGGATTTCTGAAAAAATACCAGTGACCGTCATCGTCACTTCCCCATCAATGGATATGGGTTTCCCGATAGGATCATTGGATCCAAAAAGCGCCTGAGCTGATCTTTCGGAGATAATTACGCTGAAGTGATCCGATAGCGACTCATGGGAACCCTCCACCATCGTAAGATCTAATAGTTTGGGAGCATCGGCACCCATAAAATTGCCTTCCAGATACAGCTGCTTTTCTTGAGTATCCACCAATGAGGAAGATTGAAAGCCCGAAACGACTACATGTGCTAAGTCTTCGCCATAGGTCGTGCTGAGCTCCTCTACGATAGGGATAGGTAGGGCAAAGCGCACAGCTGTTTCTTCACCGATCGTCCGTTTTTTGAGCACCATCGCGACCCTGTCTGAGTTTTCGCTATGCTTGTCAAAGGATAGCTCATCGTTGATCCAAAGGCCAATAAGCATAAATGCAGCTAGCGCAATAGCTAAACCTCCTACATTGATGAATGAGTGAGATTTATTGCGTATCAGGTTTCTATATCCGACCTTAAAATAATTTTTAAACATGCCGTAATAATTGAGTTTTGTTGATCCTCCTGCTGGCTTAATGATGTCCTTTCTAAACAGCAGAAGGGTGTCCTTTATAAATAGTTTGTCCGCTTTCTTTTTACCGAGCTCTTCCACACGTTCCTCATATAGTTCCATTAGGTCGCCTTCGATCGGTTTCACCAATCTTGGATGGCAGTACCATCGGAAGAACTTTAGGAACAGATGAGGAGGTTTGTGCATCAGTATACTTCAGCGAATTTTACATCGAGCGAAATGGATGGGATTGCTTCCCAAAGCGAGTTTCTCGTCTCCTTCGTGTGCTGCATCGCTTGTTTCCCAAGAGAAGTGATTTTGTAGTAGCGCTTGGGTCTTCCTGCACGTTCCTGGGTCGCGTCCTTGTCTTGCGAAGCGAGGTAGTCCTTATCCTCGAGTCGCCTAAGTGCGGACTGTAGCGCTCCCACACTGACACTTCTGTTGAGTCTGCTTTCGATTTCCTTTTTGATGGAAACGCCGTAGGCATTTTCATAGAGTATTGCTACCGTTAGCATCACAATTTCTTCGAATTCACCTAATTGAAATTTTTTCATCTTTTTTAAAATTCATAATTAGCGATCTGCTACCTCTTGGTTTTGAAGCAATAGGTCTCAATGGTTGAGTTAAGCGGCACGCTGATAATTAATTCCTATTTGTAGTGTTTACGAAGAAAGTAAAATTTGGTTATTAATTCCTATTTGTAGTAAAATTATTTTTGAATAGTAGACTGTCTCTTTGATCGTAGGATTTGTTCACCATCCTGAAACAAGTTTGGCGTGACCGAGCTTATAGACTTGATTCCTTTTAAAAGAATAAACCATGAAAGCAGCTTCTCTAGCAGATATAAAGCGGGAACTCAAACAGCGGGATACCGAAGAGATTCTGGCAATCTGCTTGAGATTGGGCAGATTCAAGAAGGACAACAAAGAGCTGCTGACGTATCTGCTCTTTGAGGCAGGGGATGAGCAGAGCTACATCAGTTTGTTGCGGGAAGATATAGACGACATGATGGATGAGATCAATATGTCTTACCTATACTATGTGAAAAAAGGACTGCAGAAGATCGTTAGGTCTCTGAATAAATCCCTTCGCTATTCGGGTCAGAAACAGACTGAGGTTGAGGTGAGACTACACTTCTGTCGACGGATCATGGAAGAAGGCATTCAGATCAGCAGACACACGACCATTAACAATCTCTACTTCCGTGAAATCAAACGAATTGAGAAAGCCCTGAGCGGACTTCACGAGGATTTACAAGCTGATTATCAGTATGAACTTGATTCCCTAAACAGCATTTAAGGGACCTAAAACGTGCATATACCGTACACGTACCCCTACGCGCCCAAAAATTAAAACACGGAGAAACTACCGTCGTAACATTGGCGAAACAAAAAACAGAATTATGAAATTTCGCTATTTATCCATGCTACTAATTGCCATTGTATCCTTGCAGGTATCTGCTCAGGTTACTACTTATGACTTGAAAAAGGGTCAAGCATTCGACATCTTATTGTTTAATACCAATCCTAACCTTTAGCTTCCTGTCATATCATTATTTCAAGAAGCATTAATTATAACTTAAAGATAGGAACGGCAGATTAGA
>JABSPG010000559.1 GCA_013214445.1 Ekhidna sp.
AATACAACGCCCCCCGGCTCAAAAAATGGCTAACCAATTCACACTAGAATTCAAGCCTACTCAACTAAAATACTCCTATTAGGTAATAATTGAGACCTCTTACTCGAATTGCTTTGCATGCAAACACAAAATAATGGACATGCATCAGCGACTATCTATCACAACACTTTTACTGACATTGATTAGCTTTTCCCTATCGAGTCAGACCGTCAAAGACTTCTTCTATGTGGAGAAAGAGTCGAGAGAGTTGCCCATGCTGGTAAGAGGCAATTTGAAAAACAAGATCATTCTACTCTATGTATCTGGCAGCTATGGAGACAATGCCATAGACTTTGCTAGATCTGATTACCCGCGCTGGAAAAATACCTTGGAAAAAGAAGTAGCCATTGCCTATTACGATAAAAGAGGACTTAATAAACGACTCAAGAAAATCGACACCACCCAGATCAGTTGGGATCAGAACAGTAAGGATCTGTTGAGCATCATTAGGTTCTTGAAAAAGCAGTATAAAAGCAAGATTTACCTGATGGGACACAGTGCCGGTGGTATGCTGGTGCTTTATCACCTTTCCATGTACAACGCTTTAGATAACAATCCCATCGAAGGCGCTATTATGATCAACACTCCTTTTACTACGGATAGCTCTCCTGAAAGGTATTCGCAGTATCGGCCACAATACCTGAAGAACATAGCTCAGGACTTCATCCAAAAAGATATCAATCGAGAAAAGTGGCAAGAGGCCCTTAACTGGATGACTCAAACGGATTCTATTCATTCACTTGAGACCTCTAGGACATGGAACCGATACGTGGACGAGGCGCATGCACCACAGAAAAGGCCTATTGGACCAGGCATGGCATTGAGAGTAGTATTCTCCAGACCTTATTGTCCGTTCAAGATTTTAAATAACAAAGACAATGATTTAGTTGGGGATCTGCTATGGGCTCAAAAGCAGCAAATACGTGATAAACAATTCTCACAGCAACTCTCGCGAATAAATCACAGGACTCTGGTCATTACTGGTCAATACGATCCAATTGCAGTTCCGGAAGAACTAGTACCCATCAAGTCGGCATTAAGCGAAGCGGAAACACTAGTATTACCCAACTGCGGTCACGAAGCTTACCTGGATCAGCCTGAGCTTTTGAATGACGCTATTCTAAAATTTATCGGGAATGGTTTATGATAAAAAGCCATCTGCATAAAACTTAACTACAGATGGCTAATCTCCTATTTTAACCTACAGCTTATTCAATCGAATCCAAACATACCGTTTGCATTGGCTAGACCCTCAGTAGGGATTTGCTGAATAATATCCCAGTGTTCTACCGCTTTCCCATTATCAAATCGGAACAGATCATAGAAGACATTGTTGGCCCCATTCCATTCTCCTTCACTCACGGTTAAGACAAAATTTCCCTCTCCCAGAACCTTATGAACCTTAGTATACTTGAACATATTATTTTGTGATGTTAAGTAGTCGACAGCCTCAACAATTCCCGACAAGCCATCTTTGATTGAAGGATTATGCTGAGCATACTGCTCTGAACTGATGTAATCAGTGATCTTATTGGGATTCTTACCCATAAGTATATCTTCCACAAGTGATCGTGCTAATGTTTTATTTTCCTCTGTTAGTTCCAAATCCTGCGAACTAGAAGGACCATCTGTCTGACTTCTCCCATTGGCAGTTTCAGCCACGAGGACAGTCATTGCATCCCAATGTTCTGCTACTTTTCCTGCATCATCGAGTCGGATAATATCAAAGGATACCATCTCATCAGCACCAAAAGGAGCTGCATTCCGCCAGATATTATGCATAAATATGTAATCACCATCTTGAAACATCCGGACATTCTCTGCTGTAGTTCCATTATCCTGTAAAACAGGAAGCATTTTAATGAAAGGCTCAAGACCTGTTGGGATAAATGGATTATGTTGAATGTAGTCTGAGTTCGCCAAATTGCGCATTGTTGTTGTATCGCTTGTCATTACAGCGTTTAGGAAAGTACCCACTTTTTCTTTGTCGCTCATCGGTTTTTTGGTTGAGTCTAAACTTGCAGCGTTTAACTCACTTTCGTGACTTTTTTGTGGAGCATTGCATGATCCGCCCAGTAGCACCATTAGAGCGATTATAAATACATTTTTCATGATTTTTTTATTTATTACTTTTAAATTACAAGCAATAATAAATTATTACTTTTAAAATACAAGTGATTATTAGTTGTTTTTAACAAGTAAAATGTAATACGACTACTATGCCGCATAACTTCAGGTGCGATTGTCCTTTCACCTCTGCCATTGATATCCTTGGCGACAAATGGATGTTGGTGATTGTAAAGCAGATATTGATTGATAGTAAAGAAACTTTTAAAGACTTTATTGAAAGTGACGAGGGAATAGCCACCAACATTCTGTCAATGAAACTTAAACTTCTTGAAGAGTTAGAAATAATCTCCAAATCAAAACTGCCCAACAATAAGAAAACAAATATTTACAGCCTTACTGATAAGGGGCTTGAACTAGCACCGATTTTAGTTGAATTGGCTTTCTGGAGTGACAATAATCTCAGACTAGAGCATCCTAGCATGCTAAAGGGAAAGGGAATGGAACTATTAAAGAATGATAAAGAGGAATTCAAAAAAGCGATCGTCACAAGTTATCGAGAGCAAGTGAATACTCGCGAAGGCAAACTCAGATAGTTAGAGAGTCAAACTAAAATGACAGAGAATGACCATATGCAGACCTTTGAAACGGATAGGTTGCGTGAGATTTGTGCTGTCATTGCCACCGGAATTGGGAAATTCGTCTTCATGGATTGGCTCCAGTGGCAGTTTCCATTCATCGCCCTTTCCATTATTTCATGGATTTCTTATATCTGGTACCGGACTAGATCAACCCCTTCCCTTCTCAGGCACTGGGGCTTTAGGAAAGATAATTTTGCTAGAACGTTAAAGCTGGTACTACCTTTTGGTCTTTTTGCTGTAGGCTCATTCATCGTTGTGGGATTCATCCAAGACACCTTAAATCCGAGCTGGCATATCTTCCCAATTCTGATCATCTACCCAGTTTGGGGTGTGATTCAACAGTTCTTAGTCATTGGCCTGATCGCTGGAAACTTACAAGGGATG